>CANRCL010000055.1 GCA_947629115.1 uncultured Bacilli bacterium
TCTTATGGTATAGCGGATGCTGAAGAAAATCCTTTTGGTAAAAAAGCAATAGAAAATTACTATTTCACATTTACGGATGAAACTGAATATCAAACTTATGTAACCGCTTTCCAAAATGATAAAACATTAACTATTAATGATATTACTGGTAATGCTAATAATGTAACATTTGATGATGAAAATCGAGTAATAACAATAACTTTAGATTTAGCCGAATCAGAAGTTAATACTAAATATGGAATTAATAATTTTACAAATTATAGTTCTATTAGAAGTTATTTTACAGGTTTAGGTTATACTTGTACATATCAAAATTAAGGCGAAAGCCTTTTTTTAATGGAAAAATCATTTTTCCTATGATATAATTTTGAGCAAAAGAGATGATTAAGAATGATTTATTTGGATTATAGTGCAACAACTCCGGTCAATAAAGAAATATTAGAAAGTTTTAATAAAGCCTGTTTAGAATTTGTAGGTAATGCCAATTCATTACATAATTTAGGGATTAAAACTAATAAACTTATTGAAAGCGCTACTAAACAAATTGCTGATATTTTAAAAATAAAACCTAGTGAAATTATATATACAAGTGGTAGTAGTGAATCGAATAATTTGGCCATTAAAGGTATTGCTTTAAAACATCAAAATAAAGGAAAACATATTGTAGTTTCTAATTTTGAACATTCTTCAGTATATGGGGCTTTAGATTATTTAAAAACATTAGGATTTGAAATAACTTATTTAGATAATGATGAAAATGGGTTAATAACTATTGAAAATATTCAAAACGCTGTTAGAAAAGATACTATTTTGGTAATTATTAATCAAGTTAATAGTGAAACAGGATTAAAACAACCAGTAGAAGAAATAGGAAAATTTTTAAAAGAAAATTATAATTGCTATTTTTTTGTCGATTTAACGCAAAGTGTTGGAAAAATAAAGACAGATTTATCTTATATTGATTTAGCAACTTTTTCGGCTCATAAGATTTATGGTTTAAAAGGAATAAGTTGTTTAATAAAAAAAGATGGTATTGTTATTGAACCGTTAATTCATGGTGGTAAATCAACAACGGCTTATCGAAGTGGAACACCTGCTCATCCTTTAATTGTATCTATTTCTAAAGCCTTAAGACTTGCTACATTAGATTTAGATAATAAATATAATCATATTAAAATGTTAAATGATTATCTAAAAGTAAATTTAAAAAAATATAATGATGTTTATCTAAATAGTAATGAATATTGTATTCCCCATATTTTAAATATTAGTGTTGTTGGAATTAAAGCCGAAACTTTTATGCATGCTCTTGAAAAATATGATATTTATGTTTCAACAAAATCGGCTTGTAGTGATGAAGATGCTTTAAGTGAAAGTGTTTTAGCCTTAACTCATGATAAAGAGAAGGCTCGTTCAAGTATTAGAATTAGTTTATCTTATTTAACTACTAAAGAAGAAATTGATAAATTTTTAGAGGCATTTGCTAATTGTTATCAACAATTAAAATTAAATAAATAGGCATTTTAACTTGCCAATTTTTTTCTTTTCACATAATTTATAATGGGAGGGAAAAATGAATAACGTTGAAAGAGCAAGATGCATAATTGAACAATTCAATAAAAATTATCGACCAACTGGATGTTGCTGTATTGCTCAAAGTAATGTTGTTCCAGGAAATATGACATTATCTATTGGTACAGTAACTACCGGAGCGCCAGGAAGTGCTGCAGCAGCAAGTATTACTGGTACGGCTCCAAATTATTTTTTAAATTTAACAATACCTCAAGGTGCGACTGGCCCACAAGGACCTCAAGGACCACAAGGTATTCAAGGTGAAATAGGCCCAACAGGACCTCAAGGAGAAGTGGGACCAACTGGTCCAGCATTAGCAGCAGTTTATGGTGGCTTATATAATACAGCACCACAACAAATTGCTTTACAAACGGGTAATCCAGTATATCAAGTTAATTTGCCAACTCAACTTGCTAGTGAAAACGTAACTTATACACCTACAAATAGTATTACTGTTGGCGAATCAGGTACTTATCTTATAACTTATAACAGTGATTTATCTGCTGATAACAATATAACTGCTACTATTGCCGTTCGTAATAATAGTGGTAATTTAACACCTACTCAAACAACGGAAAGTTTAACAGCCACATCTGGAGCATTATTTAGTGGTACTATAATTACTTCACTAGATGCTGGTGATATTCTAGATATTGCTATAACTTCTACTGAAAGTACTAACAATATCACTGTTGATAATGCAAGATTAACTGTTGTCAGAATTGCTGAATAGAAATAAGAGAAAATGTTGAAAGGCATTTTCTTTTTTCTATTTTTAAAAACTTTTTTGGGCAAGTAGCATACAATATTTTAGGTGATATATTGAAAAAACATAAAGTTTGTGTTTATGCCATTAGTAAAAATGAAGAAAAATTTGCTAAAAGATGGTATGAATCCATGAAAGAAGCCGATAAAGTAATTGTTTTAGATACAGGTTCAACTGATAATACTGTGAAAATTTTAAAAGAATTAGGAGTTGATGTTTATGAAGAAACATTTAATCCTTGGCGTTTTGATACAGCAAGAAATGCCTCTTTAGCATTGGTGCCTGAAGAATATGATATATGTGTTTGTACTGATTTAGATGAAGTTTTAGAAAGTGGGTGGAAAGATAAATTACTTAAGGCTTGGCAAGATGATACCACGAGATGTAAATATACTTATAATTGGTCTTTTGATGAATATGGAAAACCAGCCACTACTTTTTTAACCGATAAAATTCATCTTCGGAGTAATTATAAATGGACTCATCCCGTTCACGAAGTTTTAACTCCTTTAAATAAAGAACAAATGATAATATGTGAAGATATTATTTTAAATCATTATCCTGATAGAACTAAATCTCGTAGTAGTTATTTATCTCTTTTAGAATTAAGTGTAAAAGAAGATCCAACCGATGATAGAAATATGCATTATTTAGGAAGAGAATATATGTATTATAAAATGTGGGATAAATGTATTGAAACTTTAAAAAGACATCTAACATTAGAAACAGCCATTTGGAAAGATGAAAGGTCAGCCTCAATGCGTTTTATTGCCCGGAGTTATAAAGCCAAAAAGAATTTAGAAGAAACTATCAATTGGTACCAAAAAGCCATAGAAGAGGCTCCTTATTTAAGAGAGGGCTATATTGAACTTGCTTATACTTATTATGAAGATAAACAATATTTTTTAGCCTATGACTTACTTAAGAGATGTTTAAATATCAAAGAAAAAAGTCCATCTTATATTAATGAAAATTTTGCTTGGAATAGTTTTGTTTATGATTTATTAAGTATTTGTTCATTTAATTTAGAATATTATGAAGAAGCCTTAAGAAATGCTAAAAAAGCCTTAGAATTAGACCCTAATAATTTAAGATTACAATTAAATGTTGAAGAAATGGAAAAGTATGCTTAAAAAAAGTGTTATTAATCTTTTAATAACACTGCATGAATAACTAAACGATTTTTTCCATTATCAGAACAAGTAGATAAAGTTAAGATTTTATCAGTTGGGGATACTGGCGTATTAAAATCATATTTACTACGGTCAGTAATAAGATTTAAAAAGTCTTGAAATTTTTCTTCCGTACTAAAATCAGCAATTAAATAATCATTAGTGGCTTTGACAACATAAATTGAAAATATTTGCCATTTATGATTTTCATAAAGAGTATCAAATTCAATAATTTGATTTTCTTTTTTGGTATACCATTCTGAATATTTGGCTTTATAAAGTGTTCCAAACATAACTTTACTATAATACATATTATGACCAAAGATAATCGTATTTTGACTTAATTCTTTAGTATTAGCCCGATAATCCATAAATATCCAACCTGCTGAATCTTTTTTATGATAAAAATTCTTACTTAAATAATAATCATTATCTTGGGCTTGAACTACGGGATAATCAACATTAGTATTATTGACTTTTAACCAACCAACCGTATCTTCATTAATTTCTAATAAAGCAGCCATATTATCTTGAACTTTATATTCTTTTTGAATTGGTTTATCTTCTTCTTCATTATCGCTGTCTTCTTTATCATCATCTTTAATTTCTTCATTGTTATCATCATCATTATTTATCTCTTCTTCAGGTGGTTTATAACTAGCAATGGCTTTTTCAATATCATTTTGAATTTCTTCTACTTTTTGCATGGAATTATAATTAGAAGCAAAGACATAAACTACAACTGAACTAACAATAAATAAAGCAATAAATATACAAGATTTAATAGTATTTAGTCTAATTTGACTCATTAAATTATCTTCTAAATATTCTTCTGAATAATCAATTTTAAATTGAATACCATTTATTTTAGCATTCTTCTTATTAATTGTTTTTAAATATTCAATTAATTCAATATCATGAATATTATCTTTAATATGGATTTTAATATTTTTTAAACGATGAGTATATAAAATTTCTAATATATTTTCAACATCATTTTTATCTAATTTATTAATATATATTTTCTTTAAATAACGATTAATATTAATAAATGATATAAAATCTTCTTCATCTTCTTTAGAAAAAGGTAATTCAATATTAATAGATGTTTTATAATATAAAGATGAAAAATTTTCTAAATTATTTTGATGCATAAAATTACTAGAGAAGAGTATTTCATTTCTAGAATCTACAATAATCTTCTTTTCATCTAACATTTCTAAAAGAAATGTCGGTATATTATATAATGATACATATTTTATACTATTAGTATTAATAATTTTTTCACATATTTTATAAGTAACAATGGATTCTTCTAATAAATAAAGATTTTGAATTTTCGGAATATGACTAGAAATATGTAAAATTAAAGGAGCAATACTATTTTCTTTAATAATTAAAGTATTAACGTTATATTCTTCAACTAATTCTTTAACAAAATTATGAATTAATTTAACATTACTAGCAATATATTCATCACTAAATACTAATTCATCTTGACTAATTACATTGGTATTCATTAAGTTTTTTTGTTCAGTATTTAAACGTTTTTTTACTTTAACTAGTAATTTATTATCTTTAATTTGAAATAAAATCTTAATCATATGATATTCTCCTTATTATTATAATAACACAATTTGACACTTTTTAATAAAAAAATTAAAAAATTTAATAAAAAAATGTAGATTTTTGTATTTTTATGTTATAATGTTGACATAATAGAGAGTAGGAGAGGATAGAATGAAAAAATTTATTGCGTTTATGGTAATGGCAATTATGGTAATTATTCCACTTAATGTTCATGCTGCGACAGGAATTAATTACAAATGTGGAGAAGCAGATAGTGATGGAAACATTACTTGTACAGTTACATATAATGTTGATACTTCAGCAGAAACTTTAACTGTAACTTTAACCGAACAAGGAGGAGCCGATGTTAGTGCGATTAATTTAGCAAGTGGTTCTGACTGGACAATTAGTTCAAGTAATGAAGTTAACGGTGTTTGGACTGTTATATTAACATCACCTGGTGTAAGTGGTGAAGGAGATTTATTTACATTTACTTATAAAGCATCTGGCGAAGAAGATTGTAAAATTGTTTTAGCCTTAGGAGAAAATAAAGTAGATATTACTCCTACAACACCATCAACTCCTGATAAACCTGAAGAAAATAAACAAACAGGTTCTACATTACCATATATTGCTTTAGGAGCAGTTGTATTAATTGCTACTGGTGCATATTTAGCAACAAGAAATAAATCTACAATGTATAGATTATAATTATTAAAATTTATAATTAAACAACCTTTACTTTTAAAGGCTGTTTTTTTATGGTATAATTTTTTTAGGTGATTTTTATGGCAGTTGAACGCAAATTTACAGAACAAGAAATGGTTCGTCGCGAAAAAGCAGAAAATTTAAAAGAATTAGGTATTGATCCTTTTGGGCAAAGTTTTAAAACGACAAGTAATTCCGCAAAAATTAAAGAGGAATATACTTCATTTACCAAAGAAGAATTAGAAGAAAAGAAAAATCCGGTTATTATTGCGGGAAGAATTATGAGTAAAAGAAGAAGTGGTAAAGCCGGTTTTATGGATATTCAAGATAAATTTGGGAATATTCAAGTTTATATTAGTATAAGTGATGTTGGCGAAAGTGAATATGAACTTTATAAGGCTTGTGATATAGGAGATATTATTGGTATTGATGGTTGGGTTTGTAAAACTAATACTGGGGCTTTAACTATTCACGCTACTAAATATACTCATTTAGTTAAAGCATTAAAACCTCTTCCTGAAAAATTCCATGGTTTAACTGATATTGAAGAGAGATATCGTCGTCGTTATGTCGATTTAATTATGAATGATAAATCTAAAGAGATAGCCTTTATTCGTCCTAAAATTATTCGTTGTATTCAAAATTTTATGGATAAACAAGGATTTACAGAAGTTGAAACCCCAATTTTAACAACTCTTTTAACAGGAGCAGCCGCTCGTCCTTTTGCTACTCATCATAATACATTAGATTTAGATATGTATTTAAGAATTGCTTTAGAACTTCCTTTAAAACGTTTACTTGTTGGGGGAATGGAAGCCGTTTATGAAATAGGTAGAACTTTTAGAAATGAAGGAATGGATCCTAAACATAATCCGGAATTTACAATGATGGAAGCCTATCTTGCTTATTCTAATTTAGAGGGTATGATGGATTTAACAGAAAATATGTTTCAAACAATTGCAAAAGAAGTTATGGGTAAAATGACTTATAATTGGTGTGGTAATGAAATTAATTTAGAGGGACCTTGGAAAAGAATTACTATGACTGAGGCGATTAAAGAAAAAACTGGAATTGATTTTACTAAAGAAATGGATTTAGATGAATTATTATCTTTATGTGAAGAACATAATATACCAGTGGAAGAACATCAAAAATCATTTGGGCATATAGTTAACTTATTTTTTGAAAAATATGTGGAAGAAACTTTAATTGAACCAACATTCTTATATGGACACCCTATTGAAATAAGTCCTTTAACTAAAAAGGATCCAGAAGATCCAAGATTTACCCAAAGATTTGAATTATTTATTGGAGGTAAAGAATTTGCTAATGCATATACCGAGTTAAATGACCCAATAGACCAATTAAATAGATTTGAAGAACAATTAAAAGAAAGAGATTTAGGTAATGATGAAGCCAATGATATAGATATGGACTTTATTGAAGCCCTAGAATATGGTATGCCACCGGCTGGGGGAATTGGTTATGGAATTGATAGGTTAATGATGTTATTTACCGAAAGTGATTCTATTAGAGATGTTATCTTATTTCCAACAATGAAACCTTTAGACCGTTAATTTTTAAATAGTAAAGATGAGTTTTCTTTACTTTTTTAATGAAAAAACTTTTAAAAGAAAAATAAGAGTGTTATAATTTTTAATGTAAGGAGGAAGAAAATGACAGTAAG
>CANRCL010000056.1 GCA_947629115.1 uncultured Bacilli bacterium
TCTTGGAAAGCAATGGCATCCCGAATTTTTTCATCTTTAATAATTTTTTCTACTTCACTAGCATTTTTACCACTTAAATCAATTATTTTTAAAAGATTATCTTCATTAAAACCAATAAGATGAAGTCCTTTTATTCCATTAGGACTATTATATTCTATATTACCCTCTTTAACGACTAATCCTAAAGGACGCCCACCACTATTACCACTAGATACATACAAACCACCATTAACTCCAGCAAAAGCATCAGCATCTTTAACTAGTTTATCTAAAGTGACACCTTGACTTTTCCAACTACCATCATAAATTGAAGCAATTTTTACTCGCGATGGGTCATTAACAATAATCATTTTGGCCATATAAGTACTACCAGATATTTCTTTTATCTCAATACCATTTTTATCAAGTTCACTATCTAAATTAATTAAACTATTATCTATTTCTTCATCAAATGTCGCCATACTATTAGAATCAACTATTTCTTGAACTTTTTTATCACCCATAAAAAGACTAACAATAAATTTCATTTGGCCAGTTTCCAAAAAAGTCGTTACAAATAAATTACGAGCATGTTCACTCGGACCATAACATAAAACTAATCCGGAGGTATAAATCGTTATTAAAAGGATTAATAAAAAGACTCCGACAAAACTAAAAAATTTTCCAATAACTTTTACTGCTTTCATAATTAAAACTACACACCCTTACATTTTTCTCTATTAAAAATATTATCATAATAAGATAAAAAAAGAAAGATAATTAAAGCAATTTATTTAAAAAATTCCTTAATTATCTTCAATATATTTTTCTACTTCTTTAATAGTATTTGTAAAATCATTAAAATCAGTATTAAACCATTTCACATCCATTTGATTATTAAACCAAGTATATTGTCTTTTAGCATAATGGCGAGAATTTTTTTTGACTTCTTCTTTCGCTTCTTCTAAAGTTATTTCCCCATTTAAATATTTAATTACTTCTTTATATCCTATGGCTCTAGATAAGATACTGGCCTTTGGATATTTATTTACTAATTCTTTTACTTCATTAATTAAACCATTATTAAACATTTCATCTACTCTTTGATTAATTCTTTGGTATAAAGTATTTCTACTCGTTGTTAAACCAATAAATTTAACATTATCATAAAGTAATTTTGGTTCAACTTTTTCTTGATATTCTCGATTTAAAAAGTTTTCTAATCTTCTTCGATTATTAATATGAATATCAGTATTTTTATCTATTTTTTGGACCATTTGATATAATTCAGCATTACTATACTGAGTATAATCTTTCTTTTTAATTTTGCTAAAGCGATAATCATATAAACCGGCTTTTAAATAAAGACCAGTACCACCTACAATAATAATATTTCTATCTTTGTATTTATCTAATAAAGTTCTCAAATCTTTTTGATAATCAGAAACACTATAATCTTCCATTGGCTTTTTAATATCAATTAAATAATGCTCTATTCCTTTTTTTTCTTCCTCTTTTATTTTAGCCGACCCAATATTTAATTCTTGATATACTTGTGTAGCATCAGCCCCAATAATAATAGCCTTATATTTTTGGGCTAAACTAATACTTAATTGGGTTTTACCTACTCCCGTTGGACCAACAATACAAATAATCATAACATCACTCCTATTTGAATATCTTTTTAATTAATTTAAAGAGGCTTGTATTTTTTCTAAATCTTTTTTATTTAATTTTGTAATATCTATTATATCTTGTAATTCCATCTTTCTTTTAAGCATTTCTTTGGCAATTTTATATTGTTCTCTTTTCTCACCTTTTCTCTCACCAGACATCTCGCCCTCTTCTCTTGCTAGTGAAGTTATCTCTTCTTCTCTTGATATTAACCTTATTAATTTTCCCTCTTCATTTAATGTAAACACTTTCTCTTTCACTTCCTTTACTATTTCATCTACTTTACTTAATTCTTCTAGTTCTTCTCTTCCTAGTACTAACATAACTAGATATATATGTGACTTATCCCCTTTGATATTTTTATCATACCAATTCTTTTTATATTTCGCAAGATTTATGGTTATTATTTTAAAGTCTTCACTATACTTCTCTTTGTTTTCATTCATGACATAATATACTTCTTTTTCATTCCTTCCTCCATCTCTATTTATATCTAAATGTATTATATTTCCACTAGTCTTTTGACCTCGCATTATACGCTGACTATATAAATTAGAATAATATGATAAATTTCTTTCCTTTACGGCTTTACTAAAGTTAGTATTTATTTCAATATTTATCATACTCCCATCTTCTCTTTTTATTATAATATCTAGAGTGTCAACTTTCATATTTTTATTCTTGACAGGTAATTCTGTGGGTATAAAATCCACTACTTCTACATTTTCTTCTAATATATCAGACAAAAGCAAGTTAATATATTTAGTTTCAGAGGGATTGGCTATGACACTTTTAAATATTCTATCATAGCATAATCCATAAAATTTTTTACTTTCCATTTTTTACTCCTCTCACTTATATATTTAACCTTTTTTCATCCATTTCCTTTTTTAAACATAAAAAAAATAATCAAAATCGATTATTTTTCATTACTTTCTTTTAATATTTCTAATGCTCTATGCATTCTCATATCATATTTAATAACATCTAATGTACCATAAGCATCAATTAATTCTTCTAATTTAATACCATAATTATCAGCCATTTCTTGGGCTCTTTTCTTAACTTCTTCTTCCGTAAAGTCAATTTTTTCTTGTTCCGCTATTGATTCAATAACATAACGATATTTAAGTCTTTTAGTGGCTTCTGGTTCCATTTGTTTATGTAAATCTTCATGAGTTGTACCTGTTAAAGAATAATATTGTTCAATATCAATTCCTTGCATTTTTAATTGACGACTATAATCTTCAATCATACGATGTACTTCTTCTGATAAGATTTCAGGATTAATTTCTACTTCCAAGTTTTTAGAAGCCGCTTGTAATAAATCTTCGGTAAATTTATCATCATTATAATGTTCTTTATGGTCTTTAATAGTTTTTTCAACTTCTTTTTCTAATTCTTCTTTAGTTTTAACTTCTAATCCTAAATCTTTATAAAATTCTTCATTAATTTCTGGTAAAACTTTAGTTTTAATTTCATGAATTCTAACTTTAAAAATAACATCTTTATTTTTTAAATCTTCCACATAATTTTCAGGGAACTTTAATTTAAGTTCAACTTCTTCTTCAGTTTTATGACCAATTAATCCCTCTTCAAAACCAGGGATAAAAGTATGAGAACCAATTTCAAGTGGATAATTTTCGCCTTTACCACCCTCTAAAGGTTTACCATCAACAATACCATCAAAATCAATAACAACAGTATCGCCATTTGCTACTTCACTATTTTCTTTAATAACTACTTCAGCCAAATCTTCTCTTAAATGTTCAATTTCATGAGCAATTTCTTCTTTAGTTACTTTAACTTTTTCTTTCTTTACTCCTAAATTTTTATAACTAGATAGTTTTACTTCTGGTTTAGTTATAATGGTAAATTTAAATATAACTGAACCATCAGATATACCAGTCACATCAACGGCTGGTTCAATAACTGGTTGTAAATCATTTTCTTCTAAAACTTTTTTATAAGCAACTCCAACTGCATCATTAACAGCATCAGGATATAATGATTCAATTCCAAATTTCTTTAAATAAACATCTTTAGGAGCACTACCTTTTCTAAAACCATCAATTTTAGCCTCTTTATTGGCTTTTTTAAAGGCTTTATCTAAACAATTAGTCCAATCTTTTCCCTCTAATTTAATTTCAATTTCGTGAACGTTTTTCATTTAATTTCCCTCTTTCAAATACTTCTTTATTATATTATAAATGTTTAAATATAGCAAATAGAAATTTACTTTTTATCATTAATAAAAAAAGCCTATTACTAGGCAATATTTAAAATCTCAATATTATAGCCACCATTAGGACTTTCGACTAAAACTTTGTCGCCAATTTTATGACCTTTAATAGCAATCCCTATTGGTGAATCAACAGATATTTTATTATTGAATGGGTCGGCTTCAACTGATGAAACTAATTTATATTCTTCTTCTTCCCCATCATCATCTTTAATAGTTACCAATGAACCAATAGTTACACCATCGCCTTTTTTCTTGGTAACAATTTTACTATGTTCTAATTTATATTCTAATTCTTTAATTCTTGCTTCAATTTGGGCTTGGTCATTTCTAGCAGCATCATAATCAGCATTTTCAGATAAATCTCCCATGGCTCTTGCCTCTTTTAAAGCAATTATTACTTCTTTTCTTTTAACATTTTTAAGTTCATTTAATTCAGTTTCTAGTTCTAAATAACCTTCAGCAGTTAACTCAAATAAATCATCTTTTTTCATTAAATTTATCTCCTTTTCGTGACGTACTAAATAATACTATAAAAGATTATTTTTGTCAATTGTTTTAATCTTCATCATTGCAAATTTCGGCAAAATTTCACATACTGGTAAATACACAATCATTTGAGGATGTCTAGCAACTTCTAAAGAATTACCATCTTCATCTATAATGGTACTTATAGTATATGTAAAACTTTCTAAATTAGGACCAATAAATTCTACAACATCACCAATTTTAAAGAAATTTCTTTGTTCTAATTTAACCATTTGCTTTTCTTTATCATAATCTAATACTAATCCTAAAAAATCTTGATTACTTATTTCAACTCGGTCTTGAAAATAACTTTCATTAAACCCCGGAAATTTTTGATAAAATTGGGGCATTGAATCTCGATTAGCCACTCTATCAAGCATTAATTTATACTTCTTTTTATCTTCTTCAGTCAAAGTATGATTTTTAATCCCATCAATTATTTTACGATAACACATAATAACCGTAGCAATATAATAAATAGAACGCATTCTTCCCTCAACTTTAAATGAAGTAATTCCAATATTTATCATATCTTCTAAATATTCAATCATATTTAAATCTTTACTCATCAAAGTAAAATCCGGCATTCCCTCTTCACTTTGAAAAACCCAACGACATATTTGAGCACATCCTCCACGGTTAGAATCTCTTCCCGTACAATAATTTGATAAAACACATTTACCACTTATTGAAGTACACATTGCCCCATGAATGAAACATTCTAATTCGGCATTAGTTTCTTTAATAATTCTTATTATATCTTCTCTAGTGGCTTCTCTTGCTAAAACAAATCTTTTAACCCCTAAACCTTGCCAAAACTTAACCGCTGCATAATTTAAAGTACTGGCTTGAGTTGATAAAATAATATCTAGTCCTACTTCATGGGCTAATTTAACTCCAATAATATCACTAATTATTACTGCATCAACCTCTATTTTTTTTAAGTCTTGTAAATACTCTCGTAAATTAATTAAATTTTTATCGTGAAAAACAATATTAACTGTCACATAAACTCTTTTTCCTAAATGATGAGCAAATTCACACGCTTCTTTAATTTCCTCAATCTTAAAATTTTTAGCATTGGCTCTTAAACTAAAATCAACACCGCCAATATATACAGCATCTGCCCCATATAAAAGGGCTATTTTTAGTCTTTCTAAATCGCCGGCTGGAGCAAGTAATTCAGTCATTATTACTCTCCTCTCAATTTATATATAGTTTCCGTATGTAAAAATCCCTCATCCCAAGGAATATTACTTTTACCCTTAATTAAATCATCTATATCTTCTAATGTTAAAAATGCTCCATTAATAAAATAATATTTAGCCTTTTTATTCATTAATTTTAACCCATTAAAAACATAATAATGATAAAATACTGTCCCATATTCATTTTCATAAACCATAAATCTATGATTAGTATTATTAATAACTAAAGGATTTTTCTTATCTATTTGATGATATTTACTATAATTATCTAAAAGATGTCTTCTAGAATACATGGCACTTACATAACCTAAAACAAAAAGAGTTAATTTATCAGGTATATTTTTAATAATATTATCTATTTCTTCTTCCGTAATATCAGTAGATACTATAACTGAATCAACGTATTCTAAATATATTTTTATAGATTCAGTATTACAATTAAAATGATTTAAAAATAAAATTTTTTCTAACTTTAAATCTTTAACTAATTCAAGTACTCCTAAATCATCAAAAATAATTCCCCTTAAATTATGCGGTAAATCTTTTAATATTTCTTTTAATTTATCTATTCCCTTATTATCTAAAACTCTATTAAGATATAAATAACTATTTTTTAAAATATCTTTAGGAATTTCTGTACTTAAAAAAGTATTAGGTATTCCTACACAAAAATCCTTTAAAGGAAATGCATAGTATTTTATACCTAATTCTTTTATTTTTTCTATTTCATTTAAATCATTAACAGTTATAATAACATCTTTATTTTTCATTTTTCCATACACTAACTGAAAGTCCATCCCCTATATCATAAAATTTAGTATCAAATTCTTCATTATCTTTAAGAAAATCAATATAATTTTCAATTTTTTCAACTAAACCTTTAAGATTTTTACTTTCAATTTTATCACTCTTACCTACATAACCATGAAATTTTAAATTATCAGTTATAATAGTACCATTTTCTTTTAAGAAATATTTATATTTTTCAAAAAATTTAGTATATTGTCCTTTCGCTGCATCAATAAAAATTAAATCATATTTCATATCGGCTGATAAATTAACATCTAAAGCATCTTGAAAAACAACATTAATTTTTTTATCTAATCCACATCTTTTAACATTTTTAAGACATTCCATATATCTTTCTTCGTCTCTTTCAATAGTAGTAACTAAAACATCTTCTTTACAACTAGCCATTAAAATAGCCGAATAACCAATTGCTGAACCTATCTCTAATATATTTTTAACATTATTATCTTTAATATATTTCATAATAAAAGCAATTGATTTCTTTTCAATAATGGGCACATTTTTCTTCTGTGCATAATCTTCCATTTCTAATATTAATTCTTTCATTTTTTTACCACCTAACTATATTTTGCTATTAAACTTTGAAATTCATCATAAGTTTCTGCAAAATGTAATTTTCCTCCTTTATCCGCATAGAAATACACATAATTAGTTGCACTTGGTGTTAAGGCTGCCTCAATTGAAGATAAACTAGGATTACTAATTGGACCTACTGGTAAACCTTTAAATGATGTATTTCTTGTATTATAAGCATTATATGCATCAATTTCTACTTTGGTTATATCACCCTCGGATTTATCTAAAGGTTTTCTTGCGGCATAAAAGGTTGTGACGTCCATTCCTAAACTCATCTCTAGGGCTAATCTTTTT
>CANRCL010000057.1 GCA_947629115.1 uncultured Bacilli bacterium
CCAGGAATTACAACTATTCCACCAGGATGTTGCCCCGTTGTTCTTTTAACTCCAACACAACCAGCCGCAATTCTTTCTACTTCAATAGGTCGCATAATAATATTCATATCTTCACAATATTTGCGGACAAAACCATACGCCGTTTTTTCTGCTACTGTACCAATTGTTCCAGCCCGATAAACATTATCTTCACCAAATAATACTTTAGTATATTCGTGAGCAGCGGCTTGATTTAAATCGGAAAAATTAAGGTCAATATCGGGAACTTTATCAGCATTAAAACCTAGGAAAGTTGCAAATGGCATGTCTTCGCCATCTTTAATCATTTTAGTACCACATTTAGGACAGTCTTTATCAGGTAGGTCAAAACCTATACCATATTCAATTGCTAAATCTTCCCCTTTATCATTTTTAAAAATGGAATGTTTACATTTAGGACAACGATAATGACTTGGAAGTGGATTTACTTCGGTTATACCCATCATCGTAGCCACAAAAGATGAACCAACTGAACCCCGGGACCCTACTAAAAAGCCATCATCATTACTCTTTTTAACTAATTTTTGAGCAATAAGATAGATAACATCAAAGCCTCCACCAATAATACCTTTTAATTCTTGTTCAATTCGGTCTTGAATATTTTCAGGTAGTGGGTCGCCATACCATTCTTTGGCTTTAGTATAAACCATTTCTTCAACTATTTCTTTAGAATTTTCTATTTTAGGAGAAAAAGGAACGCCCCCGGTTTCAATTATAACTTCTACTATTTCACATTTTGATGCAATAATACTTGGATTAGTTATAACTATTTCTTTGGCTTTTTCTTCTCCTAAAAAGGAGAATGCCTCTAACATTTCATTAGTGGTATAAAAATGCATATCGGGTATTCTTACCCCATGACGATTTAAAGGATGAATTTTACCATTAGTTCTTTGGTCTATAATAACATCTCTGTATATTTTATCTTCTTTAGTTAAATGGTGAGCATCACTAGTAGCGCAGACTAAAACCCCCGCCTCTTCGGCAACTCGCACAATTTTTTTAAGATGGGTAATAATATCTGCTAAAGATTTAATAGTTGAAGAATCTAAATCAATTAAATGAGTATATACTTCTGGTGGTTGAACTTCAATATAATCATAATATTGCATCATTTTGGCTAATTCTTCATCTTCTTTTTGAAATGCGGCCGAAAATATTTCCCCATTAACACAACCACTACCAAATAAAAGTCCCTCTCTATGTTCATTTAATTCATTTCTGGGTAATTTGGCTTGGTCTCCTTTAAATAAATATTTAGTATTAGCAAAACTAATTAATTTAAATAAATTTTTTAAACCAACTTTATTTTGTACTAAAACAGACATATGAAAAGGTCGAGAGAATTTTACTAATTCCTCTAAATTAACTGAATTATATAATTTAGTTGTGGTTTCAATATTACGATTATTTAAAACCTTACACATTTTATAGAACGCAATAGCCGTTCCCTCACTATCATAATCTCCACGGTGATGAGCACTTTCATCCCAAGGAACATCTAAATTTTTAACTAAAGTCGAAAGTTTATGATTTTTCCATTCGGGATAAAGCATTCTAGCCATGCTCATTGTATCAATTACAGTATTAGTAAACTCCCCTAAATTATATTTATTCATCGCGGCACTGATAAAACCAATATCAAATTTAGCATTATGGGCAACCATTGGAGCATCACCCACAAATTCTAAAAATCTTTTAGTTGCATTTTCTTCACTATCTTTATCTTCTAACATTTCATCAGTAATATTAGTTAGTTCTACTATCTTTTCTGGTAATTTTCGATAAGGATTAATTAATTCATCAAAATGTTCTTTAACTACTCCATTTTGAATTTTAACGGCTCCAATTTCAATCATTTGGTCTGAATATGGTGTAAATCCCGTAGTTTCTGTATCAAATACGACATATTCATCTTCTAATAAATCATAATCTTTTAAATTATATATTAAATCATTTTCATTATTTACAATACTAAGTTCTGCTCCATAAATAACTTTAAATTTATCTTCTTCATTTTCTACTCCGGCATTAATATCACAAACTGTATGGTATAAATCCGGATATGATTGCAAACAGTCATGGTCTGTCACTGCTACGGCTTTATGACCTAATTTATGAGCAAATTTAACTAATTTTTTAGCATCAATTACGCCATCCATTTGACTCATCATGGTATGACAATGTAATTCTATTCTTTTTTCTTCAGCCGTATCTTCAACAGTTTCATCTTTACTTTTAATACTTTCAATACTTTTACCATTAAATATCATTTGTCTTAAATAATTATCCATTTCGACATTACCAACAAAACGATACCAATTACCATTCTTTATACCTTTTTTAATTTTATTAAATTCATCTTCATTAAACCGAACAAATTTAACCATAAAACTATCAGTTTTATCACTTACTTTTAAATTAATAATGTAGGCGGTAGCCTTTTGTCCTTTTCTAACACTATCTTCTATGCCAAAAACATAACCCTCAATAATTACATTTTTTTGTTCTCCTACAATATTTTTTATTGCTGTCACTTCACCATCTTTATGAAATCCAAATATGACAGGACTATCTTCTTTCTTTTCAAGTTTTAATTCTTTAGATTCTTCCATCTCTTTTTTTAAATCAGCATTTTTAGTTTCATTAACTATTACTTGAATTTTAAAATTACCCAAACCATAATTTTTTAACTCTTCACTAATTTTACTTTCTAATTTTTTTAAATCATTTTCTTCTTTTTTACTTCCTGCTTCAAAAGTAATAGTATCTAAAGTTATATCACTAATACTATTTAAAATACCCATTAATGATGGATGTTCAAAAATTAAAGCCTCAATTATATTATTCATATATTTTTGAACATCTTCTAACTCTACTTTATCATAACATAACTCTATATAACATTTATCTTTACCATTAATTTTCTTTTTAGCCATATTAAAAAGATTATTTACAGTATCATAACTTAATACTTTATCATTTTTTAAATAAACATTATAAACTAAAGTATCACGATTAAATAGGACTTTTAATATTTCCATATTATTAAATTCTTCTGTAAATGGAACATTAATACTATTTAAAAATCTTTTTAATTCATTCATTTTACTCATCCTTTACTACATTTGTTATTACAACATTATATTTATCAAAACGTTTTGTAACATTACCCCATACTTTTATCATATCATTTTTCTCTATATTTTGTAATAAATAAAAGTTTTTAGGGAAAACAACAAATTCACATTTACCAGTTTCATCACTAGCACTAATAAATGCCATATCTTCGTTATTTTTCGTTTTTATTTTGCTTATACTTTCTATCATAACATAACAAAAACAATTCTTAAATAAATATTCTTTAATTTTAGCAATTTTCATAACATCTTTACTAACCATTTTACTAGATGGATGATTAGTAATATAAAAGCCATAACTATTTAATTCATTACTTCTTAAAATATCATCACTAAATTCTGTACATTCTCTAATTTCTGGTAAGAGAGCATACTCTCCAATATCATTATATAAATTTCCATAATTAATAAAAGTATCTAAATTAGTAATTAAAGTTTGATTATTAATTTTAAATTCCGCAAGTACTCCCGCATTTATTAGCATTTTATAATCACTTTCAGTCATAAATTTACAAGTTCTTTTAAAAAAGTCATAAATATCTAAAAAACGGCCATTATTATCTCTTTCTAATAAAAGATTACTAATAACATTAGAACGAATATTTTTAATCATTTTAAAAGGTAAAAAAACCACTTTTTTTTCTAATACAAAATTATTAGTAGAATAATTAATACTCGCAGGATAAATTCTTAAATTATCTTTTTTTAATTCACTCAAATATACTTTAACTTTTTCTTCACTGCCTAGTGAACTATCTAACTGTTCAAATATAAATAAAGAACTATAATGGACTTTTAAATAAGCCATTTGATAACTAACTAGTGCATATGATACCGAATGGGCTTTATTAAAACCATATTCGGCAAATTTTAAAATATGGGAAAAAATATTTTCGGCTAAATCTTTAGAATAACCATTTTGGACACTTCTTTTTAGAAAATTATCTTTTTCTTTAATAATTAATTCTTCATTCTTTTTAGACATTGCTTTTCTTATATTATCGGCTTCAGCATAACTAAATTTGGCCATTTTAACTAATATACTTATTACTTGTTCTTGATAAACTATAACGCCATAAGTTTCTTCTAAAATATCTTTTAAAGAATCATCATAATATGTAATTTTTTCACTGCCATTTTTTCTTCTAATATAAGTGGCTAATTCTTTACTAGGACCAGGTCTTACTAAAGCAATGGAAGCCACTAATTCTGAAAATTTATGCGGTTTATATTTAGGAAGCATATTTTTAAAAGCCATTGTTTCAAATTGAAAAATACCATCAGTTTCCGCCGCACAAAATAAATCATAGACTTTTTTATCATCTAAAGGGATTTTATTTAATTCAAAGTTGGGTATTTTATTAATAATATTACTAATAATACTTAAATTTTTAAGGGCTAAAAAATCCATTTTTAAAAGGCCTAAATTTTCTAAAAAATTCATTGGAACGCCCGTTAAATAAACTTCTTTATTTTTATACATGGGAATTAATTCATCTAAAGGACGGTCCCCAACTACAATACCCGCCGCATGCGTACTAATATTTTTCTTTAATCCCTCTAAATGCCAACAAATATCATATAATTTTTTTAATTCGGGATAACTTTCTAAATAACCTTTAACATTTTTATTTAATAAATTTTTTCTTAAATCTAAATTACGGTCAATTACTTTTAGAAAACGATTAAATACTTTCTCATCAATATTTAAAATTTTGGCTATTTCTTTTAAGACTAAACGGGTTTTTAAAGTAGCAAAAGTCATTCCTCCCGAAACATTTAAAACTCCATATTTTTCTTTGACATAATTAATTACTTCATCTCTTTTAGTATTATCAAAATCTATATCAATATCGGGCATACTTACTCTTTCATAATTTAAAAATCTTTCAAATAATAAATGATATTTTAAAGGGTCAACATCCGTAATACCAATTACATAACTAACTAGGGAACCGGCTGCACTACCTCTTCCGGGACCTACTAAAATATGATTTTTTTTCGCATATAAAACATAGTCATAAACAATTAAGAAATAATCGACAAAACCCATCTTTTTAATAACTGATAATTCATATTTTAATCTATCACTATATTCTTTCGATACATTATTATTAAGTCTTTTTTTAAGACCTTTAACACATAAATTATATAAGTAATTAAAGGAGTCTTCTCCCTTTTTATATTGCGGAATATATCTTTTACCTAAAGGTATTTCTAAATTTAATAAATTATTTACTTCTTGCATTTTTTCTTCATCAAATTTAGTTAAATTATCTCTATTAAAATAATTATTCCGATATTTTATTTCTTCTCTTTCCGCTAATTTATCTAAATATTTTAAATATTTATTATCTTCTAATTTAAAAACATTAATATCATTTACATATACTACTTTATCAGTTATTACTAATTCATTTTGTAATTCTTCTTTATTTTGATAACCTAAATATTTATTTTGATAAAAAGATAAATCATTATTTAAACTAATACTATCATAAGGAATAATTAATAAGACATTAGTTGAATAGATTTCTAATTCATGAATAGTAATATTTCTTTCACAAATAATGGTATTTATTTTAAGTAAATTTTGGTAGCCTAAATAATTTTCAGCATATAAATAAATTGGTAAATTATTAAGTCTTATTTCTAAACCAATTAAAGGTTTAATATGATTTTTAAGACAAGTTTGATAAAACTCAATGGTTCCGAATAAGTTATTATCACAAATAGCACAACTAGTTATTTTTTCTCTACTACAAAAACTAACTAAATCACTTACTTTAATTAGACTTTTTAATAATGAATAATCAGTTGTCACTTTAAGTGGTATGTACATAATAATCTCCTTAAAATCATTATAACATTAAATAAAAATAATTGACATATCTTTTATAATATGATAAAGTTTTTAAAGAGAAAAAGGAGGCATTATCGATGGCTAAAAAGGCTACAAATAAGAAACCTTTAACTGGGAATTTAAGAAGTCATGCTTTAAACGCTACTAAAAGGGTTCAAAAACCAAATTTACAAAAAAAGACTATTGATGGTAAAAAAGTAATTATAAGTGCAAGAGAAGCAAAAAAAATTAAATAAATTTAATCTAGTAATAAAATAAATACTAGATTTTTTTATGGCATATTAAAAGGAAGATGGTAAGGTCTTCCTTGTTTTATTTTCCCACTCTTACTTCACACTAGAAATTCTAGCTTTTTTTCAAAATTTCACACCAGAAATTCTTGCTTTTCTTTTTTTCGCATATCATTTTTGATATTTTTACTTCACACCAGAAATTCTAGAGCCATTTTATTTAAAATTATTTATTAATCGACATATGATGGAGTAAATGTTCTACGACCGCTTGGAAATTTACTTTCAAATGTTTCTTGTTGGCTTGATTTTATTTTTACTACACAAGATGATGGAACATTAAAGAATGTATCAATGCTAATATATACTTTATCAAATGTTGCATTACTTAAATCTAAATTGCTTAAATTAGTGCATCCTTGAAACATAGAACTCATATTTGTCACTTGTGAGGTATTAAAATTACTTAAATCTAATGTGGTTAATTCATTATCAAAAGAAAACATATTATTCATATCTGTCACTTTTGATGTATCAAGTTTATCTAATCCTTTTATTTCAGATATTTTCATCCTATTAGTCCATCCTGAAAACATAGCACTCATATTTGTTGTTTCACTGGTATTTAAATTTCCTAAATCAACTGTTTCTAAATTAGTCATTGCCTTAAAAGCATCACTTAAATCTTTAA
Source organism: uncultured Bacilli bacterium (assembly GCA_947629115.1). The sequence goes on from CANRCL010000057.1 coordinate 6,964, forward strand.
CATATATTTCTGAAGTTGAACCTATATATAAATCATAATTAGAAGATGTTTCTTTATTTGCTTCTAACCATCCTATTACACTATTTGCTGGTGTTCCACTTTCTGTATCACTTAAATCCCAATATTTTGCTTTACTTCTTAATTCTTCTTCACTTGGTACATAATTTACAAATGAAACATTTACTATTTTTCTTTGATATTGATTTGAACGGTATAATGTCCCACACGCAAAAGAATCACAATTTTGAGTGCTTGAAGCATTATCTACTTTAGCATAAATA
>CANRCL010000058.1 GCA_947629115.1 uncultured Bacilli bacterium
AAATCTCATTTTTCCCTTTATTTATGCTGGATTGTGAGATTTTTGACTTTCAACAACTGTCAAATTCAAGATTATAAAATATTACCCCCCCAGTCAAGTACCAAATAATAAATTATGTGGCTTGACTTGAGTGCTGAAAGCACGTTTTGCGAGTAAACTCGCTAGACTGTTTTATTCTTTTTCTTTTTTATTTGCTTTGATTTCATTTATTCTTTTATTTATTATTATTGGTTTCATAATCTTTGGCAAAAATATTCATCCATTTCTTTTATTTAATTTTCTACTTATTTATTTTTTGTTTTTCCTATTCTTTCTTTATTTAATTTTTATCATTTAATATTTTTGCCTACTGCGGCAATAAATTACCTCTGAATCCTGAAAGGATTTACGTGCTGAAGCACGTGGCCTGAACCTATTGACGCGTAGCGGGGGGTCAACATTTTTTAAAAAATTTCATTAACGAGATAAAAAAAATTAGTGTGAAAAGAAAAAAGATTCACTATAGAACCTTTTTTGTTATATTGTCTTCAATTTTCATTAATCTGTTATATTTAGCAATTCGCTCTCCTCTACAAACAGAACCTGTTTTAATAAATGGTATACCAAATCCAACTGCTAAGTCAGCAATAAAAGTATCTTCTGTTTCACCACTTCGATGACTAATTATTGTTTTATAGTTATTCTTTTTTGCAGTTATTATTGTTTTAGTCATTTCAGAAATAGTTCCTATTTGATTGGCTTTTAAAAGAATTGCATTACCAGCACTATGTTTAATACCATTTTCTAATAAATTAGCATTGGTACAAAAATAATCATCACCAACTAACATTATTTTATCTCCAACTAATTTAGTTAATACTGCAAAACTTTCTAAATCATTTTCATCAAAAGGATCTTCAATACTAATTATTGGATAATTTTTAATTAATTCAATATAATATTTTATTAAATCATTAGCACTTAATGTTTTATTATCAATATGATATACATCATTTTCTTTATCATAAAGTTCACTTCCAGCCACATCTAAAGCAATTAATACATCTTTACCAGGATGATAGTTTGCTTCATTTATTGCATCCATTATTAAGTCTAAAGCCTCAGTTGTTTTATTTAAATTAGGAGCAAAACCACCTTCATCTCCTACCCCAGTTGCTAACCCTTGTCTTTTCAAAATGTTTTTTAAGGTATGAAATATTTCACTAGCGGCTTCAATTCTTCTAGCCTCGCCTTTCATAATCGGTACAATCATAAATTCTTGAATATCAATTCCGTTATCAGCATGAACACCACCATTAATAATATTTATCATTGGAATTGGTAAACTTACTTTTCCATAAGTAATATACTCATATAATTCTTTGCTTTGCAATTTTGCTAAACATTTTAAAGATGCTAAAGATACCGCTAACATAGCATTGGCTCCTAAATTACTTTTATTAGGAGTACCATCTAATTTCAATAAAATTTTATCAACATTTACTTGATCTAATCTTTGACCAACTAAAGCCTTTCTAATAACTGTATTAACATTGTTAACTGCTTTTAAAACTCCTTTACCAAAATATCTGCTTTGATCATTATCTCGAAGTTCTAATGCTTCTTTTGAACCAGTTGATGCTCCACTAGGAACACTTGCAACCGCTTTAATGTTATTTGCTAATATCATTTCTACTTCAATGGTAGGATTTCCCCGACTATCTAGTATCTCTCTTGCATAAATATCTTTTATATTCATTTTACAACCACCTAATTTTAGTATACCCAACTATTCACTAATTAACAATACAAAAAAAGATGCTTTACACACCTTTTTACTTTATTTTTTATATTTAATAAAATTATTTAGTAGCAAAGAACTAAACGCATACCAACCCGTTCATCTTCTTTACCATTAAAAGAATTAGATGAGAATTGACCTCCAATAGGTCCATACATCGTATATCCTCCACGAGCAAACCAAGGATTGTTAGGATATACAAAATTGGCATAGTCACTATACCAACTATTATGGTTTCCTCCACCATCAGTAGAATCGTAATAATGATAAAATGGCCCCATTTCTCCAGTAGCATCTCCTAATATTCTTTTGTTATAAGAACTCACATTACTATTAGCACTATAAACATCAAAATAATTTTTATAGATGGTGGTTAGTTCTTTATCATCAAGAAAGCCACTTGTTCCAACATTTCCAGACACATAAGATGCCATATATTCATGGGTACCTCCTGACATATCATATACGCCTGTAATATTCCCGGTTGTACTTGCTAAATATCCAGTTAAAGTATTATATGGTTGAGTTTTATCTTTTGTATCTCCTGTATCTATTGGCCAAGAACCTTTATATATATCAATTACTGCACTATATCCTGTTTTCCTACCAGAATTATTAGCATTAACTTCTGTTCCTATTCCATATACTGAATGCGATAGATATGCTAAGGCTCCCCATTCTGTATTCTTCATCATATGACTTTCTAATCCTCTTGCATAATTATAGGCAGAAAAGAAAAAATTCTTTACTGAATTATTTTGCCATGAATAAACATTTGGCTTTACTATTATTCTTATACTTGCTTCTTTATTTTGTTTAGCACCATTAACATTCCAATTATTATCTATAGTTATAGGCTCCCCATTATCCCCATCTTGATTATATCCTGTTTCAAATTTTCCTACCCATATGCCATTTAAATCTTTATCACCTAAGGTAAAGGCGGGATGAGTATAATATTCATTTAACGTTGCTTTGCTTTCATTCATCCTTGGATTAGTGATTGCATCACCAAATTTTATATTTATTATTTTTGATTTATTAAATGCATTTATTGTAGATGTTTCAAGACTTGAATCTGTTAAAACTTCTGATGCTTTTAATGCACTATTATACTCTTCAGTATTTGCCATATTCCATATTTTATAACTAAATCTTGGAATCCACACAAAATAACTTTCAATGTCTTCTTCTAAAATTATATCTCCAACTTTATAGTTATAATTTTCTTCACCACCATTTTTAGGATTATCTACAAGTATTACGGCATTGGCCCATTTCTTATCTGCATAGTCATACCATTTTGTTTTTAAATTTGCATAATGCACTGTTCCGTCATTATCTAGTGTTATGGGTATTAATTTTTTAGTACTCCCCTCTACATCTAATACTGGGTCTGCTCCATTTAATGTTTTATCTTTCCATACTTCACTTAATAAACCAGATTTTTCATATAACTCATCAATAGCGTCTTGAACAGTATCATATTTACCACCACTAGTTGATTTGTCATATGATACATCTTTACTTTTGATTATTGTTGAGGCTGCGTATACTCCAGTTGTTGAAACTATAACACCAAGAATAAATCCTATTATTAATTTATAATTTTTCTTAACCATAAGTTATCCATCTACCTTATGGTTTTATTATAAAATATTACCCCCCCCGGTCAAGTATTTTTCCAAAGAAAAAGGCGAAAATTTTTATGTAAATTTTTAAGATTTTTATTAAATTTTTTTAAATGATTGCGTTATTATCACTATCAATTTAAATATATTTTTTATTTTATTGAAAGAACAAGACGAGAACCAATATAGCCACCCGCTGCACCAGTTGAAAAACTAAAACAAAATGCTCCAGCCCAAACTCCAGAAGACGGCTCAAGACTACGTCGAAACCATGGTTGTTCATCTTTTGGAAAATATGCTGTATCAGCATACCAAGAATTATGAATATGATCAGTTGTATTGTCCCAATAGCCGTAAAATGGACCCATCTCGCCGGTAGCATCTCCAAGAATACGATTACTGTTATTTCCAAATGATGAAGGATTACTATCATAAGCATCAAAATAATTTTTATAAGTATTTGTTAAATCAGTTATTTCAAAACCACTATTTCCAACTTGACCTCCAACATAAGCCGCTACATATTCACCAGCACCACCACTCATATCGTATACTCCATAGATATTTCCAGTCGTACTCGCTAAATAACCACTAGGAGAATTATAAGGTTGGGTTTTAGTAGCATCTTCACTTGTTCCTACTTCACCAGGATAACTGCTTTGATCAGTATTTGGTGCAGCACTATAACCAGTTTTATAATCAGAAGTATTATTTATTCTTATCTCTGTACCTATTCCATACTCAGAATGAGACAAATATGCTACTGCTCCCCATTCTGTATTTTTCATCATGTGACTTTCTAATTCTCTGGCGTAGTTAAAAGAAGATAAAAAGAAATTTTTAATTGTATTATTTCGCCATGAATTGACATTTGGCTTTATTATTATTCTATTACTATAATTTCCAGTTATTTGTGCCATTGCTGCTGTCCAATTTGATGTATTTTCTATTGGACCACTATTATTTCCATTTTGATTATACCCTGTTTCAAATTTACCTACCCATATGCCATTTAAATTTTTATCACCTAGAGTGAATGCCGGATGAGTATAATATTCATTTAACGTTGCTTCGCTTTCATTCATTCTTGGGTTTGTACTTACATCGCCAAACTTTACATCTATTATTCTTGAATTATTAATTATTTTATATAGTGCATTATCACTTGTATTATATTGCTCATCAACCAAATTTTTAAAAGAAACAAATGTAGTATATTTCGTTAAATTCCATATCTTATAACTATATCTTGGAATCCACACAAAATAACTTTCGATGTCTTTTTCATTGATAATATCTCCTGTTTTATATGTATAATTTTCTTCACCACCATTTTTGGGGTTATCTACAAGTATTACAGCATTGGCCCATTTTTTAGCATTATAATCATACCATTTGGTTTTCAAGTTAGCATAATGAACTGTTCCATCATCATCTAAAGTTATTGGTATTAATTTTTTAGTACTTCCTTCTACATCTAATACTGGATCTGCTCCATTAAGTGTCTTATCAATCCAAGTATCTTTTAACAAACCAGATTTTTCATATAACTCATCTATTGCATCTTGGACATTATCATATTTTCCACCACTAGTTGACTTATCATATGATACATCTTTACTTTTGATTATTGTTGTGGCAGCATACACTCCACTCATAGAAATCATTAATCCTAACATAAATGCTATTATTACATATTTTTTCTTAACCATAAGTTAATCATCTACCTTATGGTTTTATTATAAAATACCCCCCCCGATTGTCAATTTTTTGTTGAAAATTTTCAAGAGAAAAAAAGATAATTACTATCAAATTTTTATTTTGTTGCGAGAACTAGACGAGTGCCGAAAAAACTAACAAATGTACCAGTGCCTCTAGTAAAATAAAATTGGCTTGCTAATCCACCATCAGCATAATGGCCACCTCGAACGAACCAAGGAGAATTAGTGTTAATGAAACTAGAAAGCGATGTATACCAACTACTATGGTATCTTAAGGTTCCTGGTGTTGAACCTTGTCCTGCTGTTCCATCTCCATCATAATATTGATAAAATGGTCCCATCTCGCCAGTGGCATCTCCTAATATTCTCTTTGTATACGTTGTAGAATCACTATCTGCAGCATAAATATCTACATAATTTTTATATGTTGTTTTAAGTTCTGTATCATCTGTAAATCCGCTTTCTCCGACCGTTTCTCCTCTATATGCAGCCATATATTCAGTAACTCCACCACACATATCATATATTCCAGTAATATTTCCTGTAGTACTTGCTAAATACCCTGCACCACTATTATAGGGTTGCGTTTTATCAATTTGTTTACTGTTTCCATAATCTCCTGGTCTTTTTTCTTGATTAGTATTGGCATTTGCCCCTATTCCTGTCACAAGGTCATATGCGTTATTTATATTAATATTACTTCCTATTCCATAGATACTATGCGATAGATATGCAACTGCTCCCCATTCTGTATTTTTCATCATATGACTTTCTAAAGAGCGATTATAATTATATAAACTTAAAAAGAAATTTTGGATTGTATTATTTTGCCATGAGTTAACATTTGGTTTTACTATTACTCTTTTATTATTAATGAAATTTATTGTTGCTTTGGATGTTGTCCAACTTGATGTATCTTCTATTGGATTTCCATTATCTCCATTTTGATTATAGCCTACTTCAAATTTACCTACCCATATGCCATTTAAATCTTTATCACCTAATGTAAAGGCTGGATGGGTATAATAATTATTTAATGTTGCTTCACTTTCATTCATTTTAGGATTTGTATCTACATTCCCAAATTTAATATCTATTATTCTAGGCTTATTAAACGCATTTTGGGGTGATGTTTCATAATTGGTATTATTTAATGTCGTTATATTTGGTGCACTATTATAATCCTCAGAATTTGCTAAATTCCATATTTTATAACTAAATCTCGGAATCCATACAAAATAACTTTCGATATCTTTTTCTAGAATTATATCACCAGTTTTATAATCTTTATTACTTGGATTATCTACAAGTAATACTGCATTTGCCCATAACTTTTTAGAATAATCATACCATTTGGTTTTTAAGTTAGCATAATGAACTGTTCCATCATCATCTATAGTTATTGGTATTAATTTTTTAGTGCTTTCCTCTACATCTAATACTGGATCTGCTCCATTCAAAGTTTTATCAATCCAATTTTCTTTTAACAATCCTGATTTTTCATATAACTCATCTATTGCGTCTTGAACATTATCATACGCACCACCACTACTTGTTTTATCATAAGACACATCTTTACTCTTAATTATTGTTGAAGCAGCATATACTCCTGTGCAAGATAGTAATATTCCCATTATAAAAGCAATTATTACATATTTTTTCTTAACCATAAGTTATCCATCTACCTTATGGTTTTATTATA
>CANRCL010000059.1 GCA_947629115.1 uncultured Bacilli bacterium
CATTACGATGGCTAAAGCCGATTCTGAATTATATTTATCCATTGCATTATTAAGTTCATTATCGACAGCCTTAATTAATTCTAAATCTAAAGTTAATTCTAAAGTCATTCCTTTAGTCGGGGCCACATAACTATCGGGTATTTCTAATTTATTACCTTTACCATCACTATAATATTTAAGTTCTCCATCAATACCGGTTAAATATTTATCATAAGTAAGTTCAAGACCGGATAAGCCTTGATTATCACTACCTACAAAACCAATAATATGCGAAAGAACTTCCCCATAAGGATAATATCTTTTAGAATCTACTACTAAATAAACCCCATCATAACCTAGTTTATCTATTTTATCAGCAGTTTCACTATCTAAATCCATTCCTTTACGAATTATTTCCATACTACTATGTTTAGAAACATATTTATAAACATCATTATATTCACAATTTAAAATGGCACTAATGTCTTTAGATACTTTTTCTTTATCTTTTATTTGATTAGGTACTACATAAATTGTGGTAGTAACAATACTAGTGGCTAAAACATTTCCATTTCTATCAACGATATCTCCTCTTGGAGCATTAATAGTCATTTTTCTACTCCATAAATCTTCCGTTATTTTTGAAAGTTTATTATAAGAAAATACTTGAATATAAAATACTTTACCAATTACTAATAGTAAAACAATAATTACCACAATTAAAACAAATCGAATCCGGGTATGAATATCATTAAAAAACATATTATTCACCACTAAATAATATGTTTTTCTTTTTTTATTTATTTAACATTGTTTAAGAAATTTTGAATATCTTGTGGATTAGATGGGTCATAAACAAGTTTAACAAAATCATCAGAATTATTTTTAATTGTATAGAATAATTGTCTTCTAACTTCAGTACTATTTTTATATTTTCGAGCCTCAGAAATTAAACTATTTTGTTTACTTGTATCATTTGGATATTGAATTAACGCATTCTTTTCGGCTTCTCTTACAACTTCCGCATCTAATTTAAGGGCTTCATAGAATTTATTATAATATTCATAGACATCAATATATTGAATATTGGCTAAATTATCTTCAACTTCTTTAAAACGACCTAATTTATATTTTTCAAAATCCATAGTTGGGTCATTAGTAATCTTTCTAATTGCCATTAAATCAGTTTTATAATTAACATTAGAAGTTAAAAGATTACCATTCTTGTCATAAGTATAATCGCCATTTTTATCTATTTGAGCAAAAGTTTTCGGAGTTGAATTAATATTACTAAAGTATTCAATATAACCATCTTTATATCCTTTATAACCAAGCATTTCATAAGCAAACCATTTAATACTATAAGAATCTGGACGACCATAATCATTATGAGGTTGATACCAATGAACTTTATAAATATTTTCACCACCATAACGGTTATCGGTATAAGTTGAATAAATAACTCCTGGGAACATTACTAATCTATTTTTATATAAATCAGCAACTTTTTCAAGTTTCATACTGGCTACTTTACTTGCATCAATAGTTTGATAAACTGTTGTTAAATAATTACGATAATATGGTTTAGGTGGTAAATCGCCCTCACCCTCATAAGCATATTGATTTTGATTAGGGTAATTAGCCTCAACAACCAATTTAGAAATATCATCAGAACTTAAATTTAAGATAGCCCGACCCTCTAAATAATCCATAATATAAATAGTTTGGAATAATTTTTTATAGAAATCTTCAATTTCTTCATAACTATCAATTCTACTTGGGTCTAAATTAGAACTTATTTTATCGCCACTAGTGAAGTGTCTTGATAAATTCATAACAATATCTCCATCACCAAAGGCTTGCATTAAATTACTATCCGCATAATCTTCGCCACCAGCATCAAATCTTCGACCATTATCTTCTAGGAATAAACGAGCATCTATATTATGAGCAGTTTCATGAGACCAAGTGTGGAATGTATACTCACTTCCCTTATCTAAATCACCATCCATTAAACCTTCAACTCGCCATATAATTTGCGCTCCATTAGCAGTCGCGGCATTATAATCGTTATAAGCCCATTGATTTAATACTTCATTAAAGTTCTTATGGAATGGTTCTTCAGTTGTATATTTACCTTGGAAAATTTGATTACCATTAATATCATATGTATAACGTTTATCTATTTGAATAGTATGAATATTATTAAAATATTTCGTATCAATTAATTCAGAAGATGTTTTAAAATAATCACGCATTCTTTCAGTATAAGTTGCAATTCGATGTTGTAATTGGGCTTGCATTGTAGCATCACTTGGGTCAGTTATATAAGTTCTTTGAGCCCCAATAATAAATTGAACTGGTGTTGAAATTATATAAGCCGCATCTTTTGGTAAAGTAGCAATAGGTAAAATATAATTATACCAATTAACATTAGTATTTTTATCTATATGACTTAAATGAGACCATAAAGTATACATAATTTCTGGTTTACCTGCAACTGGTATTTCAACTAAATAACCTTTAAAAGTATCAGCATACCAACTATCAACATTACCACTTCCGAAAACATTAACTAAATAAGTTAAGAAATCTGGTAAATTATTTAAGTTAGTATAACTAGATAAAACATTACGATAAGCATCATTAGTCCGATTAGTTTCAATATTAGTATTATTAGATAAGAAATTAGTGGCTATATTATAAGCATTTAAATCACTACTAAAACCAGTAAAATTAAATAAGATTAAATCATATAATTTTATACCATCTATTGATATATCATAGAAACGTTTATAATAATTATAAACATATAATATTTTTTCTAGTTTTTGGTCTTTTTTAATTTCTTTTTCTAAATAATCATCAATTACTTCACTATTAGTAGTATTAGTATAATTACTATTAGATAAATATTTTAAAACAAATTCTTTAAGTTCTTTTTGGGTTTCATCATAATAGAATTCTTTATATAATCTACTATCACTAACACTAGTTAAAGGGTCTAAATTATCTTCATAAGTAAGACTTAATAAGTAGTTAGTTAAATTATTAACTAATTGGGAATTATTATTTATTACATAATGATTAAAAGTGTAATCTATTTGTAAATCTTTTATACGATAACTAGCAACCATATCAAATGTCTTATCATAACGAACTAAATATTCTTCTTTTTTATTACTTTTATAAACAACTTTTATTTTTTGAATTTTATTAACATTATCACTAGTTAAATAAGTGACTACATTACCATTTACATCAACTGGTACTAAATGTTTAATTTCTTCTTGATATAATAAACTATCAGTTGGAATATTTAAGGCTGTTTCGGCAATTTTTTTACTATCATAGAAAGGCATTAATAATCTTAAATTAGTATATAAGATTTCTTTATCTTCATCATATAAATCACTTACTTCATCAATATTTAAAACATAAACCTTTTCTTTATTAAATCTTGGTGTATTATCATAAGAAATATTTTTTAAATTCCAAATTTCTTCTTTAAAATAAGCCTTAGTAAATAAATCTTTATTTACTTCACTACTTTCTATATTAGTAATTCCAGTTTGATTTGTACTTGCCTCATTAGTTAAAGCATAGTTATTTAAATTACTATTAATATGTGTAAAGTTATATAAAACCCCTGTACTTAAACTAATACTATCAGTAATTTTTAAACCACCACGATAACTACAAGCCATACCACAAGAAGTACCACTTCCACCTGTAAAGGTTATTTTAGTATAACTATTACTAATTTCCCCATTATTAGCATTACCTACTAAACCAGCATGATAGTTCCAGCCACCACTCATTTTACCAATGGCATAACAATTTTTAATATCTGTTTTATTTGTTACTCCGATTAAGCCACCTAGACCTTGAGATAAATAATTACCATCAAAGTTAAGATTAATAACTCGACAATTTTCAATTAATGAATTATTGGCTTCTCCTAATAAAGAACCAGATGAACTATTACTATTACTTTTACTAAATCCATTAATCCAAACATTTTTTATAGTAGCATTACTTGCGGTATTTGCTAAACTACCTTGATAAGTATTTGTTCCAAATTTAACATTTTCTAATTCTAATTCAGATACTTCACCACCATTAATAGTATTAAATAAAGGTTTATTTAAATTTTTAATTTTATAACCATTTCCTTTTAAAATACCTTTAAATTCAATATCAATTAAGGCTTTTCCCTCATTATTAATGCCATCAGCATCATAATCATTAGTTAAACTAAATTCACCACTAGGATTATTTTGAATTCTTTTAATTAAATCTTCTAAAGTATCAGGATGATTAGTATTTATTACTTTACCATCTATAATATTACCTAATTCAATTCTTAAATCTTCTGTTTGATTACCATTTTTAGAAGCATATTGATAATCTAAAACTAAAATTAATTTATTATCTTCAATAACCACATTTTTAATTTTAGCATAAACCGTAGCCATTTCGCGCATTTTGATTTCTACAAAATAAGAGTCTTTATTACTTTGTAATTCATTTACATTTATTTCATCTTTAAGAATTGTTTTACCATCTTCTTCAGTATATAAATTAACATCTACAATATCTTTAAGTTCAATAGTATTTTTAGCCACAGAAATAACTTCATCTAATATTTTAGATTGTCCAAAATAATTAGCATTACCTTTTTCAATATCGCGGTCATAATTTACATAAAGACGAATATTATATCTTTCAATATTATCTTTTCTTGTAATAGTCATTTCTTTATTATAAGGAATAATTTCTAGTAATTTATTATTTTCATCATAAACTTGAACTAATGTTTCTTGATTTAATGAACCATTAATGGCTTTATCCTTATCATTTAAAGTAAGACTTACTAAAATATTTTTATCATTTATTTGATATTTAAAGTCAGTTATTTCTACTGGGTCTTTTAAAACTTCTACTTGAGTTTTAGTTGGATTTGTTAAAGTAATTTTTTTACCATTATTTAATAATATATCACTAATAGTTATTTCTTTAACACCAGAATCACTATACCCTTCAATTACAAAAGAATAACCATTATCTTCTTTCATAACATTATATTCTTTACCTTTAAGATTTACTTTAGTAATTTTTAAAGTATCATCAAAATCTAACCCTAATACGTCAAAACTAATTTTAATATTTTTATTCTTTTCAAAATAAGTATCATTATTTTTACTAAGACCTTTAACATTAACTAATTTAATATTTTCATAATTATCTTTATTATATAAACCATATTTAATTGTTTCAATTAATTCATTATTATATTTATTTTTATTTTCTTCTTCTGGTAAAGTATTAGTATCTAAATCATAATTACCATAGAAATTTAAGTCAAATAAGGTATCTTTAGGTAAATTAGAAAAAGTAATTTCATTCATACCTAAATGGATTTCTTCAAAATAACCATATAAATTTAAAGTTCCTTTTTCAAAACCACCTTTATCATCAACTACATTAAATTTAAATGTCACTTCACCTTGGTCATAATCTTCTTTTACAACTTGAAAATCAGTTATTTGAGGTTTATCTTTTAAGACATCAATTTGAATAGTTTTAGGAGCCACAGATAAAAACATATGCTCAACACCTTGATAACTTTCATTTTGTAATTTTACTCTTGTAGCCGTTAAATCAACAACACCAGATTCACTAGGTACAGTAAAGCCGATAACTACTCCATAATCTTTAGTTTTATTACCATCATAGTTAAGACCATTAATAGTAATTCCCGCAACTTCATTGTAATTTGGATATTTACTTTTGAAATTATCTGAAACATATAATTCATATTTTATTGTATATTTATTTTCATTTTTAGTTGGATATACTTTATATTCACTAATATTCTTAATATAAACATCTACTTGCGTTAAAATTTCTTTTTCACCAATATTTTTATTGGTAAATTGATGACGTTCAGTGCCTAAATTATAAGTGGCTAAAAATTTAACTTTATAACGACCATCCGAATTATTTCCATAGTTTAAATTAATCACATCACCATTTTTAACATCTTCTTTAGTATCTAGCGTTTTATTAGTTGAATCAACTAAAACTGCCGTTAATTTTTCTAACGTATTATCGGCATCATTTAATTTATAAGTGGCGATAATACTTTGAGTATTTTTATCTTCTTTTAATTCAATTCCATCAATAGTTGGTTCTTTTTTTAAGACATTATAAATTAAAGGATTAATTTCATAATCTTTTTTATTTTCAAAAGGTTTTAAATTACTTAAAACTATTTTTTCAATATTTAAATAATTTTTACCACAAATAGAAGTATCAATATTATCTAAAACGAATTCATAATGATTATTTTTATTTAAAGTTGGATGATATTCTTGACCATTAATCACAATATATTCAATTTTATAATTATAATTATTGGTACTATCAAAAGTAATTTTAACTTTATCATCTTTACTAATGGCATCAGTAATCGTTACATTATTTACTTTAAAATGATAATTACTAGCAATCGCAAAATTATGCTTATATAATTCGACATTTTTATATAAGTTTTTATTGTCATCAGTATTACTATCTAAATCATAAGTAGCATAAACATAAATAGTATAAGTTTTTTCTTTAGCAAACTCATGAGTAAAATGATTTTCTTTACTTATAGTTTCATTTAATACTTCATTACCTTCATTATCAATAATTACAACATTACCTTTAATTAAGGCATTATCACTATCTTCTAATTTAAAATTAAAAGTATTATTTTCATCATCAATATTAAATAAATCAAC
>CANRCL010000060.1 GCA_947629115.1 uncultured Bacilli bacterium
AATAAAGGGTTTCAACAAAAATGGAGCGCTATTGCGCTCCTTCAGGGGGTTTTGGTTGATTCACTCTCACCTTTAAATTCGTAAGAGCTATCATATATAGCATGACATCTATCATGCTATATTAATCATATCTTAATAATTTTTTTTTGTCAATTATGAATAACAAAAATTTAACAAAATTTGTCTAATTAATTAACAAATTTTATATTTTCGACAACATTTTTATAATAAGTACTATTTAAATACTCTTCATTATTGATAAATTCTAAAGAATCTTTTTGGGCTTGTAATAATATTTGGTAATCTTCTTTTAAATTAACTATTTTAAAACTCATATCCCCACTTTGCTTAACTCCAAACAAATCTCCTTGACCCCGCATTTCAAAATCTTTTTCACTAATATAAAAACCATCATTACTTTCTTCTAATACTTTTAATCTTTGAATATCTTTATTACTAACTAAATAACAATAACTTTGTAAATCATTCCGTCCTACACGACCTCGTAATTGATGAAGAGTGGCTAATCCAAATCTTTCAGCATTATAAATTACCATCATTGTAGAATTAGGTATATCAATTCCAACTTCAATTACAGTTGTTGATATAAGAATTTTTATTATTCCATCTTTAAATTTCTGCATAATTTCATCTTTTTCTTTACTTTTTAATTTACCATTAATAACTCCAATATTAACTTGATTATTAAAGGCTAATTTTAATTTTTCTTCTAAATCCATTACACTTTTTAAATCTAATTCATTATTATTTTCAATTAAAGGAGAAACAACATATATTTGATGCCCTTTTTTTAGTTCTTCTAACATTTTATAAAGTACATCTTTAATTTCATCTTCTTTTTTAACAATAGTTATAATTTCTTTTCTTCCATTAGGTTTCGTTTTAATTATTGAAATATCTAAATCACCATATATTGTTAAGGCATAAGTTCTAGGAATAGGTGTTGCTGATAAATATAAAACATCAGGAGTTATTCCTTTATCTCTTAAAGTATTTCTTTGACCTACTCCAAAACGATGTTGCTCATCTGTCACAACTAAACCTAAATTTTTAAACTTTACTCCATCACTAATTAAAGCATGAGTACCAATAATTAAATCTATTTTACCATCTTGTAAATTTGCTAAAACTTCTTTTTTTTCTTTAACTTTCATTGAACCCATTAATAAAGCGACTTTAATATTAAAATTTTCTAAAATATTTTTAAGACTTTTATAATGTTGTTCGGCTAAAATTTCAGTCGGTGCCATTAATGCACTTTGATAACCACTTAAAAAATTCAAATAAATGCCAAAGGCTGCGACAATAGTTTTACCACTACCAACATCCCCTAAAATTAACCGGTTCATCCTTGTTTCATCAACTAAATCATTATAAATATCATCAACGGCTTTCAACTGATCGATGGTCAAAGTAAAAGGCAAATTTTTTAAAAACTTTTCTTTAACAAAATTATCTATATTTCTTTTTATACCTTTAGCCTTACTATTTATCTTTTTTAAATAATTAATTTTAAACATAAATTCAAATAATTCTTCATACTTTAAACTTAAAGTGGCTTTTTTAATATCTTCTTTACTACTTGGATTATGAATTAACTCTAAAGCCTCTTTTTTAGTTATAAAATGATATTTAGTTTTCCAATAACTAGGAATTTTATCAATATATTGATTAGTTGTTAAGGCTTCATTAATTAATTTACTTAAAGCACTATTTTTAATACCCTCAACTAAATGATAAACGGGTTCTATTTTATTTTCTTTAATATTAAATTTGATATCACTTGCTATAAAACTATTTTTTAATTTATTATATTTGCCAATTAATAATACTTCTTTAGGAGGAATTAAATTAGGTTTCAAAAAGGCCCGGTTAAAAATTGTTACATTCAAAATAACATTGTCACTTATGGCTTTAAAATTTAAACGATTAAAATTTCTTTTAATATATTGCACTTTAGCATTTTCAATTACAGTAGCCTTAACCATACAATTTTCATTATCATTAACAGTATTTATATTTACGATATTGATAAAATTATAACGATAAGGATAATATTCTAATAAATCTTCAACACTAAAAATGTTTAACGAATTTAATTTTTTTTCTATTTCCCGACCAATACCTTTTATTTCACTTAATTCCATAATAACACCATACTTAAACTATAACATACATTTGTTTTTGGTTCAATAATAGTCAATATAATCCACATCATATACAAGGACATAATACTTCCCGGACAAATTAATCAATTGTTGACAAAATATAATTGGTGATAGATATGGCAACTTTTAAAAGAGATTTTGAATTTGCAGATAACATTAGAGAAAGAATTTCTAAAAATATTAAAAAATATCGACTTAAAGCAGGTATTACTCAAGAACAATTAGCAGTTGATATTGGTAAGTCTTATGATTTTACTAGAAGATTAGAATTTAAAAAAGGCGAAATTGGTTGTTCAATTGAAACTCTTTATAAAATAGCAGTAGTTTTAAATACAAGAATTGATAAATTCTTTGAAGAAGATAAATAATAATTATATTTTTAACATCAAAAAAAAGAATTAATAAATGATGCAAACTTCAAATAGTAGACATCAATAATCAATTCTTTTTTATTTCATTCTTTTAGATTTTTTAGGATTTGGAATTAATTTAACTTTTACTCCTTTAACACGAGCAAATTTCTTTTTAACACCTTTTGGTAGATTTTTCTTTAATACTTTCAATTTAACTCACTCCTTGCACAAAGATTATAACATTAAATTTAGCAAATGTAAATTAATATAATTCATTACATTTACCTTTTTCTGGACGATAAAAGCAATGATTTTTATATTTTCCTGCTAAAGGTTGACTATACCAAGTGTTTTGACAAGAATTATTGCCTGGAGCATAAAACCATAAAGCGTGAGTGGCGGGATAATAATATTCTCCTCTTAAGACACGTTCGGCGAGTCCTTTTTCAAAAGATGTAGGGCTGGCTTGAAATAAAGAACCATTAATACCGGAAAATTGATTTTTTTGATATATGGCATCAGTTATCGAATCTATATCTGTAAAAGTATAACAATTAGCAACTACTCTATTTACAACTACATTACCGACCATTAACATTCCAAGGTCTCCCTCATTTAAAGCCTCGGCTCGCATAATTCTAGCCAGTAAATCTAGTTCTTTTGTTGTATAATTTATCAGCATTAAAAAACCACCTATAATATCTTATGCTAGTAATTTAAAAATTATTATGTTATAATTTATTTGTGCCAAATTTAGGGGATTAGTTAAATGGTATAATAGGAGTCTCCAAAACTTTAGTTGGGAGTTCGATTCTCTCATCCCCTGCCATTTTGAATTTTTAACTTTAAGTTTTAAATTATATTATAAATAGTAAACAAAGTTATTGACTTATTTACTATTTTTAATTTTAGAAAGGTTATATTATAGAGTTATGGATATAATAGATTATATTATTGATGAAGATAAAAAAGATTATCAATGTTATGCTCTTTTAAAAAATTTATTAACAAATAATAGGGATTTTGCTTTACTTATCGAAGAGGGTATTAGAGATGGGAAAATATCTAAATTTCCTGAAGAATTATGGGATAAAATGCGTAATCAAAATATTAGAAGAATAAATAGTTTTGAAGATGTTTTTAAAGATGGTGCCAATATTGGTTATTGTACTGTGGCTTCTAAACAATTAAGTTATTCTTTAGATAATTGTGATATTTGTGGTGGCATTTTACCTCTACTGGCCAATACTCCTAATTGTCCTGATGGAAGACATACTTGGATATCTTATCAAAATAATATAATTGATACATCATTAATGTTAATTATCAATGAACAATTTGCTAAAAAATTAGGCTATCAAGAAGAAAATAGATATAATCCTAATCAAGACCCTATTTATTCATCTACTAAAGAATGGACTAATGATTCAAGTATTAGAAAAAGTAATTCACGTTAAATATATATTAAAAATGCCTATCTAAATAATGATAGGTTTTATATTGTTATTTTTTGTAGTTATTCAATATAAATAATTCGTGTTATAATAATTAAGAAATGGGTGATAATATGCAAGAAGAAAAGATAATTAAAATTTTAAATCAAGGTGGAATAATTATTATGCCTACTGATACAACTTATGGAATATCGGCGGATGCTACCAATAAAAAGGTGGCAAAAAAAATTCAACAAATTAAAATGCGGGAAACGGCTAAGCCATTAAGTATTTTAGTTAGTGATAAAGAAATGCTTCAAAAATATGTAGAATTTATTACTCCGTTAGAAAACCAAATGATTGATAAATTTACTCCAGGAAAATTAAGTATTTTATTTAAAAAGAATGATTTAGTAGATAATTCAATAACGGCTAATTCTGAATTTGTTTCAATAAGAATACCAGATAATGAAATGATTAGAGCATTTATAAAAAAATTTGGTAAACCTATTATATCTACTAGTGCGAATATTACTGGCAAAGAAATAATTAGTGAAGTAGATGAACTAGAAGAAAACATTAAAAATAATGTCGATTATATTTGGAATATTGGAAAATTACCAACTATTCCTTCAACAATAATTAAAGTTGAAAATGAAAAAATTAAGTTCTTAAGAAATGGAGAACTTACTAACCAAATAAAAGAAAGTTTTAAAAATTATATTGAAGAGGATTAGATTATGTCATTAGTAAGAGCAAAAGAATATTTAAAAAAATTTAATATGGAAGATAGAATATTAGAATTTCCAGTTTCTTCTGCTACTGTAAAAGAAGCCGCTGAAGCATTACATTGTAAAGAAGAAAGAATTGCTAAAACTTTATCATTTTTAGTTTTAGATAAGCCAATTTTAATAGTTGTTGCTGGAGACCAAAAAGTAGATAATCATAAATATAAAGAATTTTTCCATACAAAAGCAAAAATGATTCCTTTTGAAGATGTTGAAAAAATTATTGGTCATGAAATTGGTGGTGTTTGTCCCTTTGGTATAAATGATAACATAACAGTTTATTTAGATATTTCTCTAAAAAGATTTAAAACAGTTTATCCTGCTTGTGGTAGCCATAATAGTGCCATAGAATTAACTTTAGAAGAATTAGAAAAAACATCTAACTTTCAAGAATGGATAGATGTTTGTAAAAAAATTGAAAATTAAAAATTCTATTATAAACGTAGAATTTTTTTATTGATAATTTATTTCACTTTTTAATAATTTAGATAAGATTTTTTTCTTTTTACGACCGCGAAAATCATTAAATAACTCTAGTTCAATCATTTCCCAAATAGGTACCCAACCGCCAATTAGAAAAATTTCTTTCCATACTGATTCATTAATTCTAGTTGAAAAAAAGATAAAAAGTACTCCTAAAATAAATAATAAAACTTGTAATATGTTGTTGTTATGATGAATTTTTATTGTTCTCTCATATTCTCTATTAAAAGATTGTTGTAATCTTTCTTTTAAATTATTTACTTTAGGAATAATTATTCTTATTTTATCTTCTGATTTAACTAAAGAGGCTTCATCAATTATATAACTTATTAATTCTTGTGATAATTCTTCTCTATTAAATTTATCATATAAATCACTTTCATCAACAATATTTATTTTAATTTCTTCAATCATATTTACCATCCTATTTTATTATACAACATTTAATAATTTTGCAGTAGTATTTAATTATAATTATATATAAAAAGAAAAAAGTCATAAGACTTTTAACTTGGTAAAATTAAGGTTTGACCGATTGATAAAGTATTACTTGTTAAATTATTTAATTTTTTTATTGTATCAACTGTTGTATTATAAGTTCTGGCTATACCATAGAGAGTATCACCACTTTTTACTGTATAAGTAAGTTTATTATTAGAAGATTTGGGAATTTTTAATACTTGGCCGATTGACAAAGTATTGCTAGTTAAATTATTTGATTTTTTTAATTCATCAACTGATATTCCAAATTTATTGGCTATTCCATAAAGTGTATCTCCTTTTATAACGGTGTAAGTAGCATCTTGGGATGGAGCTTTGGTTGATATAATTAATTTTTGACCTATTGATAAGGTATTACTTTTTAAATTGTTTAATTTCTTAAGTTCATCAACTGTTAAATTATATTTTCTTGCTATGCTATATAAGGTGTCGCCACTTTTAACTGTATATACTTCACCTTCCATAGTTTCAGTTTCTTTTTTAGGAATATAAAGTAATTCACCAATGGATAAGGTATTGCTTTTTAAATTATTGGCATTTTTAAGTTCATCAACAGAAATACCATATTTTCTAGCAATACTCCATAGGGTATCACCACTTTTTACTTTATAATAATCTTCACTTTCTTCTGGAACATAAGGAACTCCGATATATTCTGCGATTGCTTTAACAACTGCTTCGGCCATATTTTCCCAATTGTTTTTAATTAAATTAACGTCATCACCATTAGAATCGACAAAACCATATTCCACTATTACACTTTCATTATTTGGGGTATCTCTTAAAATATAATAATAATCTTTTGCTGGATTACTAGGTAATCTTCTTTGATAATATTTACGAACATTTTGGCCTGTTTTTTCTAATTCAGTTGCTATTTTTTTAGATAATGCATCACTATTACGAAGGGCATAGATTACTTCAGCACCATCGCCACCTCCAGAAGCAAATTTTGTTATCTTTTTCTTATTTTTCCTTGAAATTACAGCAAATTCTTTAATCACACACTTTAGGTCGAT
>CANRCL010000061.1 GCA_947629115.1 uncultured Bacilli bacterium
AGTCATATGATGAAAAATACAGAATGGGGAGCAGTAGCATACTTATCACATAGTATATATGGAATAGGAAGTAATATCAATGTTAATAATGCATCAGATTATGTGACTGGAATGGGTGCTGCCGCCAATAGTAATCAAGAGAAAAGATTAGGAGATACTGGAACAAGTAAAGAACAGGGTAAAACGCAGGCCTATAATAGTGGAGCAGGATATCTAGCAAGTACTACTGGAAATATCTATGGAATATATGATATGAGTGGCGGAGCAAGTGAATATATGGCAGCATATCGAGGAGAAACAGTTGGAAAAAGTGGATTTACAGACGATACCGAATTAAAAACAACATATAAAAATTATGTAAATATATACCCATCAGATAGTGGATTAAAAACATATACAAAGAGAATATTAGGAGATGCTACTGGAGAAATGGGGCCATTTTATCAATACTTTGATGGGGATTTAAATAATGGAGCAGGACAAACTGCTGGTACATTAAGAAATCATAGTAGTTGGTACACCGACGCATCGTTATTTGTAGAATCTAGCAGTCCTTGGTTTTATCGAGGCGGATCTTACAATGACGGCGGTCTAGCAGGTCAATTTTACTTCGAGAGGATTACTGGTGATGCCTATGCCGGATTCGGAGCGCGACTTGTTCTTGCCACTAAATAATTTGCGAATGTAATGGCAAATTAAAAACCTAGAATTTACTAGGCTTTTTTTAATCTTCTTTTTTATTAACTTCCATTATAACTGGTAGTATAATTGGTCTTCTACCTGTTAATTCATTAATAAAAGGTAATAATTCTAAAATAATTTGATTTTTTAAATCAGTATAATTGTATAATGAAGTTTTTAAGAAATTATTAACTATATCACTTATTTTATGTTCTATTTTATTCATAAGTTCTTGATTTTCATTTACTAAAACAAATCCTCTTGCTGTTACGTTTGGCTTAATTAATAATTTTCTCGAAAGAGTATTAATGTTTAAGATAGTTATTAAAATACCATCTTGACTCATTAATTTACGGTCTTTAATTACAACACTACCAACATCACCAACTCTTGAACCATCAACATAAACATCGCCGGCTTGTACTTTACCCCCACGAGATACAACGCCATCTTTTAATAAAATAACATCGCCATTACTACAAATGAAAGTATTTTCTTCTGGAATATCACAAAGGTGAGCAATTTCAGTATGACGTTTTAACATTCTAAATTCACCATGCATTGGCATAAAATATTTTGGTTTAATAATTCTTAACATCCATTTAAGTTCTTCTTCTTTAGCATGACCTGATGTATGAATATCACTAAATTCAGAATTTGTATAAACTTTAACACCTTTTAAATAAAGCATATTAATAATTCTATTTATACTTTCAGCATTACCAGGAATAGGGCTAGAAGAGAAGATTACTAAATCATCAGGTAATAAAGATATTTGTTTATGAGTACCATTAGCAATTCTTGATAAGGCCGCCAAAGGTTCACCTTGACTACCAGTACATAAAATACATAATTCATCTCTTTTTAAACTTTTAGCAGCATTATTATCGATAAAAATTGATTTATCTGTAATAAGGCCATTATTTAAAGCCAGTTCAATAGATGCTTCCATACTTCTACCAAAAACAATTATTTTTCGATTATATTTTTTACAAGTTTCAACAATATGTTTAATTCTAAAGATATTAGAAGCAAATGTTGCAATAATAACTCTCCCTATGTGTCTACCAATAATATCATTTAACATTTCATCAACAACAGATTCACTGTTAGAAAAACCACTAGTTAAAGCATTAGTTGAATCGCTTAATAATAAAGTGACTCCCTCAGAACCTAATTTAGCCATCTTATGAATATCAGCCATTGGTCCAATTGGGGTTAAGTCAAACTTAAAGTCGCCGGTTTCAAAAATAACTCCATTTGGGGTGTGAATAACCACAGCATAAGAATCAGGAATAGAGTGAGTTGTATTAACAAACTCTACCATCATATGTTTAAAATTAACTTTTAAATCTTTATCAATTATTTCAATGCTTGGATAATTAATATTTCTTTCTTCTAATTTTTTATCAATTAAATCTTTAGCAATTTTGGGAGCATAAATAACTGGTATTTTAACTTGATTAAGTAAGAAAGGAATACCTCCAATATGATCTTCATGTCCGTGAGTAATAAATAAAGCCTTAATTTTATTTTCATTTTGCTTTAAATATGATATGTCTTGAATAACATAATCGACTCCAAGCAAACCAACTTCTGGAAACATTACACCTGCATCAATGATAATTATTTCATCTTCATGGGTAATAACATACATATTTTTACCAACTTCACCAAGGCCACCTAAAGCAACAATGGAAGTTGCACTTTTTTCTTTCATTATAATTCCTCATTTCTTTTAATAAAAGTTTTTTAACTAACAAACATTATACTCTAAATAATACTTTTTGTCTAGTTTATTTTTCATTTGAGTTAATTAGTTTAATAGCATAAAAAGATATCAACAATTAAAAAATCGAATTTACAAAAATTGGATATATACTAATTTTGTAAAATGTAATTTACAAAATTGACATACTATGAATTTAATGTTAAAATTAATATGAAGGTGATAAATATGATAGAAAGGCCAGAATATTTACAAACTTTAATTAATTTTAAAGATAAAGAATTAATTAAAATAGTAACAGGAATAAGAAGATGTGGAAAATCTACTTTATTTGAATTATATATTGATTACTTATTAAAAAATGGTGTAGAAGACAAACAAATAATTCATATAAATTTAGAAGACCATGATTTTAATCAAATAATAGATGACAATGATTTATATAATTATGTTTCTGAAAGATTAAATAAAAATATTAAAAATTATGTCTTTTTAGATGAAGTTCAAAAAGTTAAAGATTTTCAAAAGGCTTGTGATAGTTTATATATTAAAAAGAATGTGGATTTATATATAACTGGTTCTAATTCTAAAATATTATCAGGAGAACTAGCGACTTTATTATCTGGAAGATATGTGGAAATAAAAATGTTACCTTTATCATTTAAAGAATATATTTCTTATGTAGGGGATAATGATATTTCCAAAAAATATGTTGATTACATAACTAAAAGTTCATTTCCTTATACTTTAATGCTAGATAATATTAGAGATATTAAAATGTATTTAGATGGTTTATATAATACGGTTATCGTTAATGACATAGCCGATCGTAAAGATATTGCAGATATTGGGATGTTAAAAGATGTTATAAAGTATATGTTTGATAATATAGGTAATGTATGTTCTAGTAGATCTATTGCAAATACAATGACATCTAGTGGACGAAAAATATCTGTACCTACCATTGAAAAATATTTAGAGGCTTTAGTGGAATCCTTTGTCCTTTATAAAGTTTCTAGATATGATATAAAAGGAAAATCTCATTTAACTACGGGAGCAAAATATTATTTATCTGATTTAGGACTTAGATATTATTTACTAGGGCCAAATGCAGTAGATGATGGGAGAATTTTAGAAAATGTTGTTTATCTAGAATTAATAAGACGTGGTTATGAAGTATATATTGGTAAAATTAATGATGTAGAAGTTGATTTTATTGCTATTAATGAAAAAGGTATAGAATACTATCAAGTAAGTTATAGTTTAAAAGATGAAAAAACTTTAGAAAGAGAATTAAAAAGTTTAGATTCTATTAATGACCATAATCCAAAGTATATATTATCAACTGATTTTACACCATATAGAACGTATAATGGAATTAAACAAATAAATGTCTTTGATTGGTTATTAGATAAATATTAGAAAGGAAATTGATATGGGACTTTTTAGTAAATTTAAAAATATTATTAAGAAAAAAGAAGAAATTGTTAAAGAAGAAGAAAATGAAAATGTAGAGGAAATAAAGGAAGAAGTAGTTGAAGAAACAGAAGAAGTCAAAGAAGTAGAAGTAAAACAAGAAAAAGTTAAAAATAAGAAAAAAAATAAGAAGAAAGTTTCAAATGAAGCCGAAGAAATTAAAGATTATGATAAAGGCTTAAAAAAGACTAGAGACGAATTTATATCAAAATTAAATATTTTAGGAATTAAGTATACTAAAGTATCTGAAGAATATTTTGAAGAATTAGAAAGTATTTTAATTATGGCTGATATTGGGGTTAATACAGTTATGAAATTTATGGATAAATTAAGAGATAGAGTAAAAAGTGAAAATATAACTGATATGGAATATTTAAAAGAAGTCATAGTTGATGAATTATTAATTATTTATGTTGAGGGTGAAAGTTTATCTGATAAAATTAATATGAATGAAGAGGGACCAACTGTAATTTTAATGGTTGGAGTAAATGGGGTAGGTAAAACCACAACTATTGCGAAACTGGCATACAAATATCAAAATGAGGGTAAAAAAGTTATGCTTATTGCAGGTGATACTTTCCGGGCTGGAGCCGTAGACCAATTAAAAATATGGGCTGAAAGAACAAAGTCTGAATTTTATGGTATTCAAGATAGTGACCCTGCTAGTGTCATTTATGATGGTTTAAAAATAGCCAAAGAAAAAAATGTGGATATTGTATTAATTGATACTGCTGGAAGATTACAAAATAAAGTTAATTTAATGAAAGAGTTAGAAAAAATAAATAAAGTTATTGCAACACATATTCCGGGCGCTCCTCACGAAACATTGTTAGTAATTGATGCTTCAACTGGCCAAAATGGTATTATGCAAGCCAAAGCCTTTAAAGAAATTACGGATATAACTGGAATTGTCTTAACTAAACTTGATGGTACTGCTAAAGGGGGAATTGTTTTAGCCATTAAAGAAGAAGTAAATTTACCTGTTAAATTTATTGGTTTAGGAGAAGCCATGACTGATTTAAAACCATTTGATATTGAAAATTATATTTATGGTTTATTTAAGGATATGATATAATGGAAAAGTTTTTTTACTATAATAATTTATATTTAATTTATAAAGATTTACTTAAAGAAACTAATTCAGAAGTATTCGATTTATATTATGGTGAAAATATGACTATGCAAGAAATTGCTGATTTAAAAGGAGTATCTAAAAGTCGAATTGGATTAATTATAAAAAAAGTAGAACAAAAATTAGATAATTATGAAAGTATTTTACATTTATATAAAAAGAATTTAAACTTACAAAGTTTATTAGAATTAAAAGATATTAAAAGTATAAAAAAAGGGATTGAAAATATTTTAAAAGGAGAATAGATTATGTTTGAATATATGGGTGATAGAATTAGTAATGCAATTAAAAATATTCGGGGATTAGGAAGAATTACTGAAGATAACATTAATGAAGCAATGAAAGAAATCAGAATGGCTTTATTAGAAGCCGATGTCAATTATAATGTTGTTAAAGAATTTATTGCCAATGTTAAAGAAAAAGCCCTAGGAATGGATGTTGGAAAAAGTTTAAAACCAGATGAAATATTTATTAAAATTGTTAAAGATGAATTAGTTAATCTTTTAGGGGGAGAGTATGTTCCTTTAGAAACTAATGAAAAATTTGTTGTTATTATGCTTTGTGGTTTACAAGGTAGTGGTAAAACAACAACGGCTGGTAAATTAGCCAATCTATTAAGAAAAAAATATAATCGTCATCCTTTATTAGTGGCTTGTGATATTTATCGGCCAGCAGCGATAAGTCAATTAAAAGAAATTGGGGCTTCTTTAAATATTCCTGTTTTTACGGAAGATAAGAAAAAAGTTTTAGATATTGCTCAAGATGGTATTAAATATGCTAAAGAAAATAATTTAGATTATGTTATAGTAGATACGGCCGGAAGATTACAAATTGATGAAAAATTAATGCAAGAATTAAAAGATTTAGAGGCAAATATTAAATTTAATGAAACTTTATTAATTATTGATGCGATGATGGGTCAAGATGCTATAAATGTTATTACAGGATTTAATGAAACGCTAAAATTATCTGGTTGTATTTTAACTAAAATGGATGGTGATACTAAAGGTGGAGTTGCTTTATCTTTAAGACATCTTACTAATGTTCCAATTAAAATGGTTGGTAATTCTGAAAAAATGGATGGTTTAAGTGAATTTTATCCTGAAAGAATGGCTGAAAGAATTTTAGATATGGGAGATATTTTATCAATTGCTGAAAAAGTAGAAAATATCGTATCAGAAGATGAAGCCATTGAACAAGCCAAAAAAATGAAACAAGGAACTTTTGATTTAGAAGATTTCTTAAAAACATTTAAACAAATAAAAAAATTGGGGCCTTTAGAAAATATTCTAAAAATGCTCCCTCAAGCCAGAAGTATGGGACTTAATAATATTACCATTGACCCTAAAGATATGGCACATATTGAAGCAATTATTTTATCTATGACCCCTTATGAAAGAAGACATCCCGAAGTTTTAAAAGCCTCAAGAAAACAAAGAATTGCTAAAGGTAGTGGTCGTAGTGTAGAAGAAGTAAATCGTCTTTTAAAACAATTTGAACAAATGAAACCAATGAT
>CANRCL010000062.1 GCA_947629115.1 uncultured Bacilli bacterium
CTTTATATTTACTTGACACTCTCTACCTTTATAAGATTAATTATAAATTCCCCCCCCGAAAATCAAGAGGTTATTTCTAATTTTCTTATTATTTGACATAATTTGACATTAAAAAAGAAGCATTTTGTACTACTTCTAATCTACTAATAAATTTCTTATAACTGCTACATTTTCATTTTGCATTGATACATAATCATTAGATGCATCACTATTAGTTATAATATCGTCTATTTCAATTATTTGGGCTTTATTACTATTAACTAATTCATTAATTAAATCTGTATTTTTCATACTTTTTAATTTAACTATGGCATTATATTTAGCATTCTTAAAATTATTTTTAATTTCTGTTAAAGCACTTTCAGAACCTTCATTTTCAATATCTTCTAAAGATATAATATTAAATCCATAATTATTTAAAAATTTAAATACATTAGATGCTACTACTAAAGTATTATTATTATTTTCTTTGGCTTCTTTAGCCACTGCTCTTAATTCTGCATCAATCCAAGATACTTTAGCATATAATTCATTATATTTTTCTTCTACTATTTCTTCTTTAATAGTATTATTTAAATACTCATTTAAAGAATTTTTAATATTTTTAGCCAGCATCAAGAAATTATTAGGTGCTAACCATAACTCTTTAATATCATTATTATAAGTTAAACCATAAGTAGCGTCGATTATTAATAATTTATCATTTTTATTAATAAAAGTTTTAGCCATTTCTAATTCACTACCTAGCCCTATATAAACAAATAAATCTCCACTAGCGTATTCTTCTATTTGTTTATCGGTTAATTTATAATTATTTAAATCAACATCCGCAGGATAAATACTAGATATCTTACTTTCATCCCCATATAAATAATTCATAATATATTGGACTGGATAAACAGTTGTATAAATTGTTGAATTTTCTAAACTTTGTTCTTTTAAACTACAACCGGTAGTTAAACATAACATTAAAAGTAATAAAATTATTTTTTTCATATTTTCACCATATTAACTATTTTACTATATTAAATTTTTTTTATCAATATATGAAGTAATAATTAAAAGAAGAATTGTTGATACTAAAAAGCCTCCAATAATATCGGTTGCAAAGTGAGCCCCTAGATAAATACGACTTAAACCAACTAAAATAGGCATTAAACCTAAAAGAATACTAACACTTATCTTGGCTTTTTTAGACCAATTACTTTTTATAACTAAATAACATAAAATACCATACATCGTAACTGATGCCATAGTGTGTCCACTTGGAAAACTATAACTTGTTTCCGTCACTAAGGCTAAAACAGTTGGTCTTGCTCTTCGGATAATTATTTTAATAACATTATTAAAAATAGTCGAAATAATAATGGAACTAGCAATAATATAACTATAAACTTTTTTCTTTAAAATAATAAATAAGACAAATAAGAAAATAGTTAAAAGAATAATAAATAAAGTACTACCAAAGAAAGTAAATACTTGATAGATAGTAGTTAAAATATTATCTTCACTTACTTTATAAGCCACAAAATTATAACAAATAGTATCAAAATTACTAACTAAACCTAAATAAACTAAAATGGCTAAAATAATAAAACAACAACTTAAACCAATAGTAAACCATAATTTTTTATTCTTCATTTACTTCTCCTTTAAAGACAAATTCTCTTTGAATTACTAAATTACAAACCCATAATAAAGTATCAACCATAATTTTAATGGAAATAACCGAAAATGGTAATAAAGTATGAAGATATGTCGTAAAACAACCAGAAGTAAACATTATTACGATAACTAATAAATAATATTTAAATAAAGATTTTATACTCATATCTTTAAATACTAAATTAGAATTAATTATATAATTATATATAGATGATACTATTCTGGCTAAAATGGTTGCTGCTAAAATTTTGGTATTTATTTGAAGCATTCCTAAAATAAAACTAAATAAAACAATATCTAAAATAAAGGAACTAAAAGAAGCCATAAAATATCTAGTAAATAAACGATAAATTAAGATAGAATCTTTTAATGGATTAAAATGACTATTAACATTACTATTTAAATAAATAGTTTCAATAAGAACTTCTTTTATTTTAATATTATCTGTCTTACAAGTAATTAACATATTAGTTTCATATTCATATCTTTCGCCAGATAAATCACTAAATTTAAGCATTAAATTTCTACTTATTCCTCTTAATCCTGTTTGAGTATCACTAATATCTAAACCAATAAATATTTTAAAAATATTCCGAGTTATTTTATTACCAAATTTACTTTTTTCTGGTACATAATCATAATCAAAATTACGAACTCCTAAGATTAAATTATCGGGATTTTTTAATAATTCTTTAGCGCATTTCTTAATATCTTTAACTGAATGTTGACCATCACTATCACAAGTAATACATCCTATTACATCAGGATATTCATTTAAAAGATAATTAAATGCCGTCTTTAAGGCTCTACCTTTGCCAAAATTTTTACAATGTTTAATTACTTTAACACCCTTTTTACTTAATTTTTTAAAAAAATCATCATAAATTTTTTTACTACCATCATTAACTACTAAAACATTTTTAAATTCTTTAACTAATTCCGAAATAAATTTTTCCATTATTTCTTCTTCAGGGTCAAGAGTTGGTACTACTATAAATATATTATCCATATATTACTCCTTTTCTACTACGGCCTTTAAATCAATTAATTTATAGCCATTCTTATAATAAATAAAATACATCCTATCGTGCATAATGTCAACTTTATCAGTTTTATTTATAATCATATTTTTTTCTAAATAAACTTCACAACTAAAAGCCTCATCATTATAAAATATACAATTTTCGACTCTTGCATTAGTAAATGTTGGGTCTTTTAATTTATGAGTACTAATCCATTCAATATCAATACTTTGGCTCCATCTTTGCGCCAAATAATATAAATCGGTACCACTTACTAAATAAGGACTAATTAGATTAAAACCACGATTAGTAGTTTTTAAATCATTACTTAAAAATAAACTCCAATTTTGGGCTAAACTTAAAATATCAATGTCAGATTTTAATTTATCTTTGGCTTCTTCAAAAGTTTTATAAGTCGGATATTCTTTTTTAACAATTATTTTATTATCTTTTAATTCATAATTAACTACTTGTTTCTTTTCATCTAAGATAGTAATTTCTGGTTTATATATAAGATTTTTAAATTCATAAGTATTTTGTTTAGGCAATTTAACATTATTAGCCATTTTTCCTAAATCAAATAGATTAGCAGAACTAATTTTATCTTCAGTATCTAATTTATGATTATTAATTATTACTTCATAATTTTCAGGTACTTCTAAAGTAAAGTTATAAATACCATCTTCTAAATAATTTTTAATTTTATCTATTTCCCATTCATTAATGGTTAATATAAATAACCGGCGATAAGAATTTATCTTTTTTAATTTTACTTGGGTAATTACTTTATCATTAACTACAATATCATAGTTATCATTATTTTTAACTATTTCTAAATTCTTATCTTGATATAATTTAGATAAAGCATCTTTATAATTGGCTCCCTCTTTTTCATATTTATTAACATTTATGGCAAGTGCTTTTTGTTTCTTTAATAAATTACCATTTTGAACTAATTCTTTTAAATAATTTTCGGGTAAATTTTGTTCATAAAGTTTCATTGTTTCATAGACATATCCTAAAATTAAAGAACAAATTACTAAAATAACACTAGTATATATGATTAAGGATTTTTGATATAAACTTAACTTCTTCATTATTTATCTCTTTTCTACGATAAAACTCGTTGGTAAACGCCAAGAATTATTGGAATGAACTAATGTTACAGAAGTCATCTCATAATGGTCCATATAATACATACAAGATGATGAACCGCCATCAATATTAGCCGCATTTATAGCCCCATATTCATTCATTATTTCGATTAAATCAGCAGCAGTGGCTCCTAAATGGCCATTGGCACCCCGACCATCAGTAACTAGTAATAAAACTGTACCATCACTTCTTTGCCCAATAGCGGTCCTTGGATTGGCTCCACTACCAGAACCATTTAATTTCCGTTTTTCACCATTAATAATCAATTTAACAAATAAAGTTAAGTTAGGAGTTTTAGCATCTTGAAAAGCAATGGCATCCCGAATTTTTTCATTTTTGACTATATTTTCTACTTCACTTGCACTTTTATTTGCAATATTAATTATTCTTAAAATATTATCATCATTAAAACCAATTAAATATAAGCCATCTATACCTACCGGGTTATTATAAGTAATTTGATGGTCTTGAACAACTAAACCTAAAGGACGGCCACCACTATTACCACTAGATACATATAAACCCCCATTAACTCCCGCTAAAGCATCAGCGTCATTAACTAATTTATCTAAAGTGACTCCTTTATTCTTCCAAGCCCCATCATAAATTGATGTCACTTTAACTCGGGATGGGTCTTTTATAATTAACATTTTACCAGAATAATTACTTCCCGATACATTAACAAGTTCAATATCATTTTTATCATCACCTAAAGTAGGAGTTATTAAAGTTTCATCTACTTCTTCAGTTAAAGAATCCATACTATTTAAAGCAATTATTTTATTGATTTCTTCATCACTCATTACTAAATGAACAACAAACTTCATTTGTCCAGTTTCTAAAAAAGTAGTCACAAATAAATTACGAGCATTTTTACTTGGGCCATAGCAAAAAATTAGACACATTAAATAAAGGGTTAGCAAAATTAATACTACCAAGATTAAAACAAAACTCATAAATTTTCCTAACCACTTTAAAATAGCCATATTTATTCACCTGTTAATTACTTTTCTAAATATTTATTGTTAGCAATACTGTCAACCATTTTATATTCATTTTCATAGTAGATAAAATAGAAACGGTCATTCATTTTATCTACTTGTTTTTTACCACTTACAATCATATTTTTATCTAATCCAACATGACAACTAAATGCATTTTCATTATATATAATACAATCATCTACTACTTCATTAGAAAATACGGGATTATCTAGGCGATGCGAACTAATAAATGTTATATCAATATCATGAGCCCAATTATAAGCAAATTGATATTTTTTAGAATCTTTAATTAAATAATTAGCAATATTATATAGTCCATAATTAGAGCCACTTAAATCTTTAGATAAATATAAACTCCAATCTTCAGCAAATTTTAAAACATCAAAATCACTCTTAAGATTAGATTTTAAATTAGCATAGTCAACTTTTTTAAATTCTTTACTAATACTTATTTTATTATCTTCTACTTTAAAATTGACATTTTTATTATCAGAATCTGTAATTTTAATAGTAGGTTCATATACTAAATTATTTATTTTATAAGTTTTACTAGGGCTTATTTTAACATATTTAGTTAATTCTTCTAAACCAGATACATCACCACTACTAGTAATATAACTCTCCTTTACTTCTTTATCATTAATATATAAATGATAATCTTCGGGAATATTTATTTCATAAGCATAAACCCCTTCATCAAAATAAGTTTTAGTATCCACAACTTCCCATTCATCAATAGTTAAAATAGCCATTCTTGTATAACTATCTGTCTTTTTTAAAGAAACAGTACTAATTAATTTATCCCCATTATATAAATCATAAGCAAAAACATCATCTTTACTATCTTTAGAATTTTTCTTAATTTTTAAATTTTCACTCTTATATAGTTTTTTAACTCCATCAGTAATTTTGGCATTCTTTTGTTCAAATTCACTTATCTTAAATAAATTATCATCTATTTCATCAGTTAATTTACCACTTGTGGCTAAATAAGAAATATAATTATCAACTAAATTTCTTTCATATATAACGGCAGTTTTATAAACATAAGAAACAATTAATATGCCAAAAAAGATTAAAACAACTGTAAAACTAATTAAAGATTTTTGATATAAACTTTTTCTTTTCCATTTTTTTAATAAACGCATGTAATTACCTCTTTTCTACGACAAAACCAGTAGGTAAACGCCAAGATGAATTAGCATAGTAAAATGTTACTGAAGACATTTCGTAATGGTCATCGTAATACATACTTGATGATGAACCACCATCGATATTCGCTGCATTTACAGCCCCATACTCGCTCATTACTTCGATTAAATCGGCAGCGGTGGCTCCTAAATGACCTTTAGCACCCCGGCCATCGGTTACTAACAATAAAACGGCTCCATCACTTCTTTGTCCAATCGCAGTCCTTGGATTTGCTCCACTACCTGAACCATTAAATTCTCTTTCTTCACCATTAATAATTAATTTAACAAAATGGTTATT
>CANRCL010000063.1 GCA_947629115.1 uncultured Bacilli bacterium
GTATTTGTGCCGGATGTCTTTCTTTAATGGCTGCTGGTGTTCCAATTAAAGCCCCAGTTGCGGGTATTGCAATGGGTCTTATAACTAATGAAGATAAATATACTATTTTAACAGATATTCAAGGTATGGAAGACCATTTAGGAGATATGGATTTTAAAGTTGCCGGTACTAGAAAAGGTATTTGTGCTTTACAAATGGATATTAAAATAGATGGTGTTAATAAAGATATTTTAAAAGAGGCTTTAGCCCAAGCCAAAAAAGCAAGAATGCAAATTTTAGATTTATTTGAAACAATTATTAAAGAACCTCGTAAAGAATTAAGTCCATATGCTCCAAAAATTGATACATTTACAATTGACCCAGAAAAAATCAAAGATGTTATTGGTCGTGGTGGCGAAATGATAACTAAAATTATTTTAGAAGCAAGTAATGTTAAAACTGTTAATGATAAAGAAGCCGTTAAAGTCGATTTAGAAGATGATGGCCGAGTAATAATTTATCATCACGATGCAGAAATTATTAAAAAGACTCGTGAAATGATTGAAAGTGTTATAAGAGAAGTTGAAACTGGTAAAGTTTATACAGGTAAAGTAGTAAAAGTAGAGGATTTTGGTTGTTTTGTGGAATTATGGCCTGGATGTGAGGGATTAGTTCATGTCTCTCAACTTGCTGATAAACATGTTAATAAACCAAGTGATATTGTTAGTGTTGGAGATGAAATAATAGTTAAATCTTTAGGTTATGATAATAGAGGACGTTTAAATCTTTCTAGAAAAGAAGCCTTACCTAAAAAAGAAATTAAAGAAGAAGAAAAATAATATAATAGTAATAAAGGAGTAGATGAAGTATGATTATAATATTATTAGTCTTTATAGCAATTATCTTAATAAGTTCTATCAAACAAATTAATGAATATGAAAGAGGAGTTAAATTTCGTTTTGGTAAATTTGCTAAAATAATGACTCCAGGATGGCGGTTAGTTTTACCCGTAATTGAATCATTTAGAAAAGTTGATATAAGAACTAAAGCCGTTGATGTACCAGCCCAAGAAGCCATAACTAAAGATAATGTTTCAGTGCAAATTAATGCAGTTATTTATTATAAGTTATTTGATGCTTCTAAAGCCATTCTAGCCGTTGAAAATTTCTATTATGCAGTTGGTCAATTAGCCCAAACAACAATGCGTAATGTCGTAGGTTCTGTATCTTTAGATGAACTTTTAGCCGAAAGAGATAAAATTAGTACAGAAATTTGTAAAATAATTGATGAAGCAACTGACCCTTGGGGAATTAAAGTAGAAAATGTAGAATTAAAAGATGTTTCCCTACCAGAAGATATGAAAAGAGTATTAGCCATTGCTGCTGAAGCCGAAAGAGAAAAATTAGCCGTAGTAACCAAAGCCAAAGGTGAAGTTGAGGCTTCAAATAATTTGGCTAAAGCCGCTGAAATAATGGCTAAAACACCGGGAGCATTACATTTAAGAACTTTATCAACTTTAAGCGATATAAGTAGTGATAAATCTAATACAGTGGTCTTCTGTTTACCAGTCGAAATAATTGATGCAATGAATAGAGTAGGAAAAAAATAAATTCCTACTTTTTTTATACAATAAATTTTGTTAAAATTAATTTATGAAAAAAGAAAAATTAAATATTGTATATGAAGATAAAGATATTATAGTAGTTAATAAAGAAAGTGGCCTACTTACTATTAGTACAGATAAAGTTAAAGATAATACTTTATATCATTTAGTTAGAGAATATGTTAAAAAGAAAAATAAAGCCAATAAAATATT
The DNA here is from genome assembly GCA_947629115.1 of uncultured Bacilli bacterium. The sequence continues at coordinate 1,796 of CANRCL010000063.1, forward strand.
TATTGTTCATCGTTTAGATAAAGATACTTCAGGTTTGATTATGATGGCTAAAAATGAAAAAGTTAAAAAGATTTTACAAACTAATTGGTCTTTAGTTGTTAGAAAATATTATGGAATAGTTAATGGGCATTTGCCTAATAAAAGTGATACATTAGTTAGTTATTTAAAAGAAGCTAAAACTAATTATGTCTATTCAACTAAAAAGCAAGGTAAGTTAGCCATTACGGAATATAAAGTATTAAAAGAAAATTCTAAATATAGTTTAATTGATATTAATATAAAAACAGGCCGTAAACATCAAATTAGGGTTCAATTAAATGATTTAGGTAATTCATTACTTGGTGATAAAATCTATGAAAAGAATATAAATAGAGGGATTAAACAATTATATCTTCATGCCTATTATTTAGAATTTAAACATCCTATAACTAATAAACCTATCATATTAAAGACAGATTATCCTCAATATTTTGAAAAGATTATTAAATATTAAGGCATTAAAAAACTAGTTCATTATTTTGAACTAGTTGTTTTTTGTCTGGTTAATCCAGTTCTTTCCCAACCTTCAAGAGAAGTTTCAGTACTCCATTTATAACGATATTTTGTTACTTTACTAGTTTTTTTAGTAGCATCTATTTTAGATACACTACCTTTAGTACAAACAGAACTAGAACCACTACCTTTTAAGGTATAACCACTATTACAAATATATTCAGTCTTTTTAGTATAAGCGGTAGTACTTGTACCATTAGAAACACACATACCATTATTTTTATTAAATCCGTTAGGACAAACTGATGTATATTTCTTAATAAGTTTATTATTATCGGTAATAATACATTTATCGTCAGATAATTTTCCTTCTTTACAAGTATACTTAATATTATTTGTTGGTTTAACTTCTTCAGTAATAATACATTTAGTGCCACTTAACTCACCTTTTGGACAACTATAAGTAGTTTTAGTAGTAGGTGTTGTGGAAACTTCTTTTTGAATAACACATTGATTACCAGATAATTTTCCTTCTTTACAACTTGGAGTAGCATTTTTAGTATCGGTAGTAGTGTGAACACATTTACCACCACTTTCTTTACCTGATTTACAACCTAAAACGGCAGTTTTATCAGCGGCTACTTCTTTAGTAGAACCAGGACAATAATATTCCCAAACTGATGTAGAGCAATAGAATGATTTACAATTTGGGTCTGGATAAGTTTGAACAAGATTACATCCATTAACTGATGAGCCCATTGGTTTTGTATAATGTACATAATAAGATGATGTTGTATATTTACATGTATGATTAGATGTTAGATTACCAGTAGAACAAGAATATTTATAACTTATAACTTCTCTTGATGTTGTATAACTTGAAGTTTTAGTACATTTATATGTAGAACCTGATTTAGTTTTTGTATAACTACTATCTGGACAATTATATTCTGGAGTGGCAGTTGTTGAAACAGTTTTTACACATTTATTATTTTTTAAAGAATAACCACTTGGACAAATTGTTTCTTTATTTGCTTTCGCTGCCACACTAGTAGTTTTAACACATAAACTACCTTTTGGACTATAACCTGTTGGACATTTTGCTTCAGTAATTTGTGTAGCATTCACTGTTTTTGTACAACTTACATTATTGCCAGTTCCTGTTTTAGTATAACCATCAGCACATTCATAATTTACAACTTCGGTAGGTTTAACTTTGTTTTCTACACCTTTAGCACATATTGTTGTACTACCATAACCATATTTAGTATAACCGGCAGGGCAGATATAAGTAGTCTTTTTAATGGCTTTAACAGTTGAAGAATCATTTTTAATACAATATTTACCATCTTTAGTATAACCACTTGGACAAGTATAATTAGTGACAGTTTCTTGATATGATTGTTTATATTGATATTCTAATTCCGTATCTGTTGGTTCAGATGGAACAACTACGCCACAATTACCATTAGTACATAATTGATTACATCCTAATTCTTCAGTTGTTTTGGCTACTTCACGACCGCATACTAGAGTAGTTACCATTGTATATTTACCATTTTCATTTTTAACGGTTATATAACTAGCCTCTAAATCACAAGAAGCATTATCTTTATAAGCAAATGGTAAAATTAAGCCTTTATTGATTAATTCATTTAAAGTATATTTAATAGTTGAACCATTTTTAGGTAATTCATTTACTAAAAAGTAATCTTTAGCAGTGTCATGAAAATATGTATATCCTGAAATAAATTCATTAGAGTATAATTCGGGATTTGTCAAAGAACCATTATTTTCATTTTTATCAGTAAAATTAACATCAACATTGTTATTATTATTTTTAATTAAGCCGCCAATTTTAGAAATTAACCAAACTAGAAGGATTATAACGAATACAATACCTATAAATGTTAACCCCTTTTTTAATAATTTATTAAAATTAATATTTCTTTTAGGTTCTTCTGTATACATATTATCTACCTCCAGTTGTTAATGAATCTTGGTCACATTGTTCTGCAACTATATTTAGACCAGAATATAATAAATTAGATAATTCTTCACCTTCACGATATTCTTCACTTTCATAAGGATATGGATAAGCAATCATAAAAGTTGGATCAATATATAATTTTAAAGTTTCAATCCAAGAGCGATTATTTTCTACTATCGCATCATTATTGAAGACTATATCATCAGAAAGATGAGTAGGTTCATTATATTGAGCATTAGCTTTATTTTCAGCAAAAATACGAATAAATTGTTGTAATTGTTGACGATATTCTTCATTACTTGGTTCAGTAATGCTTTTTTTAATTAAATCTGCATAATGAACTAGAAAATTATATTCATCTGTATCTCTTTCGGCTAAATAAGGCAGAGTATTTAAAATAACAATGTCTTCATCTGTAATCTTATTAAATAAGTAATTGTCAGTTATTTCACTTAAACGAATAGTTATAAGCCCTGCATTGTTGTTTTCTAATTCGTGTTTATCAATTTCTCTTAAAATTTCTACGACATCATTAATTGTTGAATCTGGAAAGAAATTAGCAAATTGTAAACTATGGGCTCTATTAACGAAATCAACAGCATCATATGGTTCTAAATTATATGTTTTAGTTGCTATTTCATAATCGTCAAGATATTCCATTTTGAAATATTTAACAGTTGCATAATTTTCAATTTCTTCAACATAGCCATTATCTTTTACATTTTCAATGGTTTCTTCAGAGAAGTTTTCAGCCATTAAATCAGCATGATGATCATCATAACCTAAATCTTCTAATTCATCTTTTAAAGTTGGTTCTTCAACTATAGTTGCTTCAATACCTGGAGTAGGAGTAGGTTTTAGTATTGTGTCATCTTTTTTATCTTCAGTATTTTTAACTAAACCTTTACAACTTAATAATATGGCTGCTGTTATGGCCGTAGTAGCAATACCAGTAAATACTGGATGATTTTTAAGTTTATTTGTTAATTTATTTAATAATGATTTTGTTTCGGTCTTTTTATTTTCTTTAGTAAAATCTATTTGATTATTTAAAATATCTTCGGCTTTACTTTTTTCAATTTTATCTAAAGTTTTAGTAAATTCTTCTACAACATTTTTCTTTTCTTCATCATTAAGTACTGGTACTTTTGTTGGAACATTGTTATCTTCTTGTGGTTCTTTTTCTTCTTGTTTTTTATTTTTCTTAAATAACTTAAATACTTTATGATTTTTTTCTTTTTTGCCTTTTTTACCTGGTTTTTCATCATTTTGAACTTCAGGTTCTGGTGTAATAACAATTTCTTTAGTTATATCTTTTAATTTTTCTGGATCAATTCCTTTAGCCATATTATAATTAGTAATTATTTCATAATCATTAATTTTTTTGGCTAATAATTCTTCATCTTCAACATAAGTTAATTTAACTTTATGTGCCTTTTCTATTTTATCTTCTAAAGTACTAATTTCTGCTTTTAATGTTTTTAAAACATCATTTAAATTTTGTCCAGCATACTCACTAGCAATATTTTGCCATTCATAATTAGCATTTTCTTTAAATTTAGTGAAATAATCCACTAATAATTTGATGGCTTTTTCTTTTTCTTCTTGAGATTTGCTATTATCTAATAATAAAGATAATTTATCTCTCACAATGCCTAAATTATTATATTTGCGAACATTCTCCTCGTGTTTTTTAATCTCTTTTAAGGTTTCTTCAATTTGTCTTTGTCTCTTATAACCTTTTTTTGTATTAATATTTAATGTTTTACTTTCTGCTTCTAATTTACTTTTTAATTCTTCTAATTGATTAGTATAATTTGTGATCTTTTCCTTTAATTCTTGTAATTCACTCATAAAATTTACCCCCTTTGTGAATTTCGGTTAATATATTACCATATAAATAGGTAAAATGTCAAATTGAAGAGAGCAAAAAAGCCTCATAATCTACTTATATGCTAAATATTACCAATATTTTAATGAAAAAACTTTTAAAAGAAAAATAAGAGTGTTATAATTTTTAATGTAAGGAGGAAGAAAATGACAGTAAG
>CANRCL010000064.1 GCA_947629115.1 uncultured Bacilli bacterium
ATCGGAAATATGGCCTATGGAGGAGTAAAATCCTGCGAAGTAGGAAATAAAAGCCGTGAGGCTTTTAGGAGAAAAACGAAATAATTTTAATTATTGAGTTTTACTTTTTGTTCTTTTGAGATAAGGACTAGAAAGAGATAAATTATTGTGCTATAATTGAAAAAGATAATAGTAAGGAGTTTGCTTTTATGAATAAAAAGGATAATCCTCAAAAAGAAAAACAATATTGGTATGTATCTGTTTATAACTTTTTTAAAGCAATGGTAAATGTTTTTATCAATATTTTTATTTATGCCTTTATTGGAGTAAAAGCAATGACTTATGATTTATTTGTTTTTCTTTATAATAGTATTAGTTGGCGTCTTGATAAAACTTATCGTACTACTAAAGAAGCCTTAGGGCCAAAACAAGATTTTGATTTAGATGAGAAAAAGAAAGAAAAGAAGAAAAAAGTTTATAAATATAGTGCTAAAACAATGGCTAAACTAGAACAAGAATATCAAGAGTTAGTCAAAGATTTACAAACAACTGGAGCCACTAGAAGTAAAGAAGTAAATGCTTATTATTTTAAAGTTCGTGGTGAAAATGGTAAGATAATGACTGGTACAATGAATGGCTTATCAAAACTTGATATAAATGCCTTTTTAGTTAATGAGGGTTATACAGTTTATAGTATTAAAACAAGTCCTTTTATTAATTTTTTATTTAAAGAATCATCAATTGGTAGTCCAAAAATGTCTACTAAAGATTTAATCTTTTGGTTAACTCAATTATCGACTTATTTAAAGGCCGGGATTACTTTAACTGATGCGGTTAAAATATTATCTAAACAAATGACTACTAATAAGAGTAAAATGCGGGCTTTCCAATCAATGTCTTATGAACTTACTTTAGGTAATTCATTCTCTGGGGCTATGGAAAAACAAGGAAGAATGTTTCCACCTCTTTTAATTAATATGATTAAGGCTGCTGAAGCCAGTGGTACTTTAATTGAAACATTAGAAGATATGAGTAATTATTATACTGAAATAGATGATACTAAAAAGCAAATGAAAAGTGCGATGATGTATCCAGCAATTATTAGTGTTTTTGCTATTGGAGTTGTTATTTTCATAATGGTAGCAATTATTCCTAAATTTGTTGAAATATATGAACAAAGTGATGTAGAAATAAGTGGTTTAACAGCCTTTATTATCAATTTTAGTGATTTTTTAAAAAATAATATTATATCTATTTTAGGTTTTACTATTCTTATTATTGGCGTTTTAGTTGTAGCCTATAAAAATATTAAAGCCTTTAGAAGACAATTTCAAAAATTATTAATGCATATTCCTGTTGTTAAAGATATTATTATTTATAATGAATTAGCCATATTTACCAAAACTTTTGCTTCTTTGATAAGAAATAATGTCTTTATTACGGAAAGTATTGATATCTTAAGTAAAATAACTAATAATGAAATTTATAAATCTATTTTATATCGAACTATAAATAATATTGTTAAGGGTGAAAAAATATCTGAAGCCTTTAAAGACCATTGGGCTGTTCCTGATGTTGCTTATTATATGATAGTAACTGGTGAATCAACTGGTGAACTTGATAGTATGCTATCTAAAATAAGTACTTATTATCAAGGATTACATAAAAATGTGGTTAATAATTTAAAAGCCTTTATTGAACCCGTTTTAATTAGTTTTTTAGCCTTTGTAGTAGGTGGTATTATAATTGCAGTAGTTGTACCAATGTTTGGTATGTATGAACAAGTAATGTGAGGTAATTATGGAAGTGGGTATATTAATATTTGTAATTGGTCTTATTATGGGCTCTTTCTTTTTAGTACTTGGTACAAGGGCACCCAAAGGCGAAAAAGTTGTTTTTAGTCGAAGTAAGTGTGACCATTGTCACACTACTTTAAAATGGTATGAATTAATTCCTTTAGTATCATATATTTTTCTTTTAGGTAAATGTCGGACTTGTCATAAGAAAATTAGTATTGACCATTTTATTATGGAACTTATGACTGGTGTTTTATATTTAGTTGGTTATCTTTATTATGGTTTAGAAGTAAAATATTTTATTTATTTAGTTTTAGTATCTTTAGCCTTAATTATATTTGTTAGTGATTTTAAATATATGATTATTTTAGATACGCCAATTATTATCAGTGTTGCTTTATTAATCTTATTAAAATATTTAGAAATAGGTCCATATCATACTTTATATTCTGTAATCTATGGTCTTGTAATGTTTATCATAATGTATTTAATTCAAATTATTGGTAATAAAATCTATAAAAAAGAAAGTTTAGGAGGCGGAGATGTAAAACTAGGCTTTATTATTGGCCTTACTTTAGGTTATCCCGGTATAGGTATCCGTTTAAGTTTAATTTCATTAATCTTTTCAGCCTTTTTAGCCTTACCTTATGCTTTAGGAACAGTTTTATTTAATAAAAAAAATGAACTTCCTTTTGGTCCATTTTTAATATCTTCAGCAATTATTATTTTTATCTTTGTCGAAAAATTTATTAAATTAATTCCTGGTCTTTATTGAATGAAGTAAACTATAACACTTGCTAGAGCACTAGCAATCATTAAAAATAACATTATCCAAGTGACGATTTTTCTTGCTTTTTTATTCATCAGTTTCACCTCGTAATATGAATATATCACATTTTAGTTCTTTTTAAAAGTCCTTTTGCATATTCTTAAACAGGTGAAGAATATGCAAATTATAAATCGTCATAAAAAATATCTCTTATTTGTCATAACTCTTATAGCATTAGGAATATTAGCAGGGGTTCTTTATTATTATTTTTTAGAGTCACAAACTAAAGAAGAAGTTTTAAATACCATTAGTAATTTTAATAATTTTAGGTATAATGCTATCTTAAAAGATTTAACAATTATGTCTTTATTATTAATATCTTCATTTTTTATTATTGGTATTCCCTTTAGTTTTTTTTATCTTTTTTATGAAGGAATATCTTTTGGTTTTTTATTAAATATCTTTTATTTAACTTTTAAGATAAAAGGAATTATATATATTTTAATTTACTTTATAATAAATAAATTTTTAACTTTATTATTGATGTTTATTTTTATTTTAAAATGTACGAGAATATCTCGTTATATGGTCGGAGCCATTATTTATCCCAAAGAAACCCCAATTAAAGAAAAAATATTTAATAGTTTTAAAAGTAATTTATATGTTATAGTTTTTATTTTTATTATCAATGTAATTTTATACTTTACAACACCTTTCATTTTTAATAAACTAACTTTCTTAATTAAGTAAGTTTTTTTATTTGTATATAAACTTGTAAGAAATTTCCAAAAAGATAACTAAATAGCCCTTGCGGGGGGGGTAAAATTTATATTATAATAGTGATATATGTAAAGCACTCAAAATAGTGTGAGAAGAGAGGAGTTGAGAATGCTAGTTATTTAAACATATTAAGTAGTAGTTGTTTTTTATATGTTTTAAAAAAATAACTGAAAATGCATATTATAAAATGAAAGGAAAGTATTATGACAAATAAAATGAAAAAAAGATTAGCAATTATTGGATCAATAATAATTGTAATTATTATATTCCTTTTAATATTAAAAGGATGTTCTAAAAAAGAATATACAATAACTTTTGATACTAATGGAGGAAATAATATTGCTAATGTATTAGTTAATAAAAATGAAACATTAGTTAAACCGGAAGACCCAGTAAGAGAGGGTTATGAATTTGTTGGCTGGTACTATAATGATGAATTATTTGATTTTAATTCCAAAATAACTGGTGATTTAGTACTAGAAGCAAGATGGAAAGAAGTAGTTAAAGAATTAACAGGTATTTCTTTAAATGCAACTGAATTAACTTTAAAACCAAATGATACGGCTTCTTTAGAAGTTTTATTTGCACCATCAGATTTAACTAGTGAAGTTGAATGGGAAAGTAGCGATGAAAAAATTGCTACAGTTAAAGATGGTAAAATAACGGCTTTAAAAGAAGGAGAAGCAACCATTACGGTTACTACAAAAGATGGAAAATTTAAGGCTGATTGTAAAGTAATAATTACTAAAAAAGTTCAAGAAGTGACTAGTGTATCTATAAGTGGTAAAAAAGAAGTGTATGTAGGAGAAACAATTAAATTAACTGCTAATGTTAAACCTAAAGACGCTACTAATAAAGAAGTAAGTTGGACTAGTAGTAATACTAAAGTTGCTACAGTAGATAGTAAAGGTAATGTTAAAGGTATTAAAAAAGGAACAGTTAAAATAACAGTAATGACTGTTGAAGGAGAAAAGAAAGCAACAATAACTATTACTGTAAAAGAAAAGAAAGAAGAAACTACACCAAGTACTCCAAGTACACCTACGATACCAAGTACAACACCGAGTACTCCATCAAAACCTGAAGAAACGTCTAAAGATACAACAATAAGTGTATCTAGAATAAGTGCAAAAATAGATAAAAATAAAATTTATGTTGGTGAAAAGGCAAAAATAACTTATACTATTGAACCAACAAATGCAACAAATAAAGAAGTAGAATTTAGTGCAAATAAGTCAGGCATTGTTATTATTGATAAAAATGGTAATGTCACAGGTTTAGCATCAGGAAGTGTAGTAATAACAATTATTACTAAAGATGGCTCTAAAAAAGCAACAGTTAATCTTACCATTGAAAAAATTCCTGTTAATGATGTGAAAATATCTGGGGCTAAAGAAGTTTATGTTGGTGAATCTATTAAATTAACTGCAGATATTATGCCAACTAATGCAACTGATAAAACATTAAAATGGGAAAGTAGTAATAATAATATAGCAACAGTTAAAGATGGTACTGTCACTGGTAAATCACATGGTACTGTTAAAATAAAAGCAACCGCATCTAATGGTAAAACTTATGAATATGAAATTACAGTAGTTGAATATATTATTACTTTAACTAAATTAGTTCAACCAGGAGGAAGTGTAGTTCAATACGAAATAACTTCAGTTGTAGCAAATGGTACAAATCAAAATTCAGCATTATTTACATATAATGGTATAACTTATGCTCTTGCTGATGAACGTATTGATTCTAGTGATGTTGATGAAAAAGTCACAACTGCTACATTGAAATTTAATGGCAAAGATGTTAAAGCAAAAGTAAAATATTTATCAAGGAATATATAGAAAGGAATTAGTATATGAAAGATAAATTAAAAAAAATAATTATTGGTTTATTTCTCTTATTTACTTTTATAACTCCAACTTATGCCAAGAAAATGAAAGTTGCTGATTTGGAAAAAGAAGTTGAAAAAAGAGTAAGTGGGGCTAGAGAAATATATGTAATTGGTAATTATGCGTTTACTAATAAGCATCAATTACAAATTCAAGATTTTATGTTAGCGGCTAAAACTATTAGTGTTGATGGCGAAGGAAAAAATTATTCGCAATCTATTTATGATGCAATGACTATTAATAGAATTAGCAGAAGTAGAGATGCTAATACGGGAAATTTTAAACCTTGGGAAATTCAATCTAAAAATTTAGTTGGAAAAACTACTCTAAATGCTAATACAGAATTAGATATTCGTTATATTGATTATCAATTTATACCAGAATCAACTCCAATTAAAAACAATGATATAAAAATATTTAAAGATTCTGAATTATCATCATTAGGTAGTAATTATCAAAGGTATTTTAGTTCATTTCAAAAAAATGATGAAACATTAAATTTTAATTATGATGAAAGTAATCATACAATAAGTGTTACTGGAGTGGCTTTAAAAAGAGAAACAATATCTCCGATATCATTAATGAGTGTTAAAAGAATTGCTAATACCAAAAATAAATATTACATTGGTCTAGTTATTGAAATTCCAGATGCTAAAAATAATTCAAAAGTTATAGAGAAGAATTGGGATATTAAAGATGAAAATGGAAAAACTATAACTCTAATTGATAATGATGGTTCTAAAGGAGTAGGATTAATAATTGAATTAAGTTCTACGGCTAGTACTAAAAAAACTATAATAAGTATAGATTTAGATGGTAGTGATAAAGAATATGAAGCAACTACTTTAACAATTGATTGGTCAAAAGTTGAATTTGAACAAGATTCTGAGGCAACCTTTAATAATGAAGTATCTGCAACTGATAAAACAAATTTTTTACTACAAGGTTATAAAACGGAAACTACATATAGTGTAGTACCTAGTGCAGATAATAAAATTAATGTAACTGGTAGTATAACTGAACAAACAGTTAATAATGAAAAAGGTTATTATTTTGCTTATACTATTAAGCCAACTAATCCAA
>CANRCL010000065.1 GCA_947629115.1 uncultured Bacilli bacterium
GTTGCTCCACCACTCATGTCATATACTCCATAAATATTTCCAGTAGTACTAGCAAGATAACCAGCACCGCTATTATAGGCTTGCGTTTTATCTTTTTCTTTACTTGTTCCAGTTTCTCCGAATCGTTTTTCTTGATTGCTATTAGCGGCTGCTCCATATCCGGTCACATAATCCGAAGTATTATTTACATTAATATTACTTCCTATTCCATAGATTGAATGTGATAAGTATGCTACTGCTCCCCATTCTGTATTTTTCATCATATGACTTTCAAGTGAACGATTATAATTATATAAACTTAAAAAGAAATTTTGAACTGTATTATTTCGCCATGAATTCACATTTGGTTTTACTATTACTCTTTTACTATTTTCTTCGGTTATTGCTGCATTTGCTGCTAACCAATTTGATGTATCTTCTATTGGACTTCCATTGTCTCCATTTTGATTATATCCTACTTCAAATTTACCTACCCATATACCATTTAATTTTTTATCTCCTAGATTAAAGGCTGGATGGGTATAATATTCTCCAATAGTTTCTGACTTCTTTTCGGCTTCACTTGCACTTTCAAATTTTATATCAATTATTCGTGGTTTATTAAACGCATTTTGAGGCGATGTTTCATAATTGGTATTATTTAATGTATTAGCATTTGGTGCACTATTATAGTCCACTGTATTGGCTAAATTCCATATTTTATAACTAAACCTTGGTATCCATACAAAATAACTTTCAATGTCTTCTTCTAGAATTATATCGCCAGTTTTATATGTATAGTTTTCTGTTCCGCCATTTTTTGGATTATCTACAAGTAGTACTGCATTTGCCCATCTTTTTTCGGCATAATCATACCATTTGGTTTTTAAGTTAGCATAATGAACTGTTCCATCACTATCTAAAGTTATTGGTATTAATTTTTTAGCACTTCCTTCTACTTCTAATATAGGATCTGCTCCATTAAGGGTCTTATCAACCCAAGTATTCTTTAACAAACCAGATTTTTCATACAACTCATCTATTGCATCTTGAACATTATCATATTTACCACCACTACTTGTTTTATCATATGATACATCCTTGCTTTTGATTATTGTTGTGGCTGCATAGACTCCTGTTCCAGATACTATAACTCCTAAAATAAATCCTATTACTAATTTATAATTATTCTTAACCATAAGTTATCCATCTACCTTATGGTTTTATTATAAAATATTACCCCCCCCGGTCAAGACTTTTCAAAAAAATTTTTTCTCTACCAAACAAAAAAGTGCCGAAGCACTATTTCGTTCTTATTAATTGATATTCTTCTATTTTATGTTCAAAGAATTTATTATCCCAATATTCTTTTAATTCATCGCCACGAGGACTAAAATGAACTAATAAACATATAAATTTCATAACATATTCAATTGGAATTACATCAGAAATATAATTAATCAAATCTTCTATTAAAATACCATCTTTTAATTCTTCTAAACAAAAGTATAATGTAGCATTAAAATCAGTATATTTTACATCAGCCGTTGCTAAATACAAACGCCATTCATCTAATAATTCTTCTTTAATTTCACCAGCGTACATTCTATTTTCAATAGTTGGTTCAGTTGCTGATGCATACCCTAAACTTTGTTTATTATACACACTTTTTGTAATTGCCTCTTGTAATTCTTTATTAGTTTGTTTTGTTTTTTCATCTTCAAATATAATAGGACTATTACATTCAATTTCATATTGTTTTTCTTTATATTCCAATTCGGCTAATTTACAAGATACCTTTTTATAAGCAATATAATGGGCTCCTAAACCAACAACTGTACCTCCAACTAATGTAGCAATATATTCTGGTGTTAAAGTAGCCATTGCTGGAATGTTATATAAAGAATATCCATAAAGAGCAAACATTACTGATTCAATAATTGGTTTGTTTAAAAAACTATTTGCTAAATTTAATCTTTTTATTTGTCTTTTTACTTTTTTTGCTTCGTTTTCTGTCATAAAATCCCCCTCTTTTTTAGCAAAATATATTCTAGCATTAATTACTCAATATGTCAAATTACTACTCAGTTCTTAAGGCTTCAACTGGGTCTTTTTTACTTGCTAATCTTGATGGAATTAAACCACTTATCATTGTTAAAGTAATACTTATAATAACTAAAACAATACTACCAACAATAGGTAAACGACATAAATTAGATATATCAACTAAATTCTTTAAAATCATATTTATTGGAATAGTTAATATTAAAGTAATACCAATACCTAATACTCCAGATATTAAACCAATAATAAAGGTTTCAGCATTAAATACTCTCGCAACATCTTTTTTGCTAGCACCAATACTTCTTAAAATACCAATTTCTTTAGTTCTTTCAAGAACACTAATATAAGTAATAATACCTATCATTATTGATGATACGATTAATGATATACTAACAAAGGCAATTAATACATAACTAATAATATTAACAATAGTTGTAACACTAGTCATTAAAAGACCTACATAATCAGTATATTGAATTTTATCTTCATCTTTTTTATCTTTATTATATTTACTAATTAATTTAATAATTTCTTCTTTATCATTAAAACTTTTTGGATAAATATTAATACCATCAGGAGATTCTTCATCAACAACTCCTAACATAGATAAATTTATTTCATAAGTATTAACTCCCTCAAATTTAGTATTAGTAAATATATTTATATCAGGATTTTTTAATTGTTCTTTGGCTATTCTTGAATTATTATTTTTTTCAATAATATGTTTTGTTAAAGCACTAGTATATCCCATTCCACCAGTTGATGCAGTAATAGAGGCTTCTTCATTTGGACGCATAATACCTACAACTTTTAATGCTTCTGCATTTTTTATTACATTGTGCATATAAGAACTATCTTCTTGTTTATTAATCCATATTCCATTTTCTTTTTTATATAAAGATGTATTAGGTACAACTTTATAACTTAAATTTAAGATTTCTTCATAGTCATAATCTTTATCTGAAGTTGTATATTTTTCTCCATGCATTGTACTTTGGAATAATTCTTGTAATTCTTTTCTATCTTTTAAACCGAGTGAATATAATGCATAATCATTTACAGAATTATTTTCATCAACAATTAAAATTACTTCATTATATTTTTCTGGTAATCTACCTGCTATAACATCATATTGGCTTTTTAATAATTCTTTATTATCAGTTAGTTCTGTCCAAACATTATAGCCGGCCATCATTGCACTACTCATACCCATTTCTTCCATTAAATTAGATGGGTTAATTAATTCAATTTCATTATTAGTATTAGAATTATAAATATATAAAGGAAAATTATATAGATATTTTATATCATTAGTTAATTCTTTCATTTCTTTGCTATTATCCAAATATTTTTTAAAATCAACTAAATTATTAGTAGTTACTTTATTTGTAACCATACTCATCATATCAGTCATTACATTATTGGAATATACTTTATCTTTATTATTTTCTTTACTATTTTCTTCAGCCATACTACTCATAAATGACGCTAAATCTACGGTTTGTTTTTCAATAGTTAATGGATAACTTGATAATGTATCTTCTTCTACTTTATCAATATATTTTTCAATACCATTAGATAGTGACATAATTAAAGATATACCAATAATACCAATTGAGCCAGCAAAAGCCGTTAATATTGTTCTACCTTTTTTCGTCATTAAATTATTTAAACTTAAAGAAATTGCTGTTTTAAAAGACATACTAGATTTTTTCTTATTACTTTTTTCTTCAATTTTGGTATCTTTTTCTTTATTTTTATAAGGATTGCTATCATTTTCAATAACGCCATCTTTAATGTTAATAATTCTTGTAGAATAATTTTGGGCTAATTCAGGATTATGAGTAACCATAATAACTAATCTATCTTTAGCAATATTTTTAAGTAAATCCATAATTTGAATACTTGTTTTAGTATCTAAAGCCCCACTTGGTTCATCGGCTAAAACAATGTCTGGATTATTAACTAGGGCTCTAGCAATAGCAACTCTTTGCATTTGACCACCAGATAATTGATTAGGTCTTTTAAGCATATGGTCTTTTAAACCAACACTTATTAATGCATCAGTGGCTCTTTTTCTTCTTTCTTTTTTAGAAACTCCACTTAAAGTTAAAGCAAGTTCAACATTGGCTAAAACACTTTGATGAGGAATTAAATTATAACTTTGAAATACAAAGCCTATTTTATGATTTCGATAAGTATCCCAATCTTTATCTTTATAGTCTTTAGTTGAAATACCATTAATAATTAAGTCACCACTTGTATATTGGTCTAAACCACCAATAATGTTTAAAAGAGTAGTTTTACCACTTCCACTTGGACCTAATATTGATACAAATTCACTTTCTCTAAAATTTATACTTACATCATTTAAAGCAGTTTGAGAAAAGTTATCTAATTTATAAATTTTTGTTATGTTTTTAATTTCTAGCATATTAATCCTCCTTGTAAATAATATTCCTTTTCATCGACTATATTTAATTATATTGAATAAGTGTGAAGTTTTCAAGAAAAAAAGAAGTTTATCGCACTTCTTTATTGATTTTTTAGAAAAATTAAGTTAATTATCAAATTGAGTACCTAAAAATTCTACCATAACTCTAACTAATGGATTAGCAAAATAAGAATTAGTAATTAAATTGTTAATTGATGGAGATTTTAAATAAATTGAATCTTTACCAATATTAACTAATTCAAAATTGTTATTAACATCATTAACTGTTATAACACCTTCAGCAAATAATTCGACTGGTATATCACTATTTACAAATTTACTATCCCCTACATAAATGTTATCAGTACCAACTATTTTAAAACCAGCAGCGACAAAATCTGTATCAGGATTAAAATTACTAGTAGATTGATGATATGCCGAAACCATAAAAGACACTCGATAATAACCAATTAAGTTAAATTTTATGGTGCCATCAGGATTTAAAGTGACTATGTCTTCAGACTGCATTTCTAAACGATTAAGATTAATTCTTCCACCACTTGCGACTTCAATTCCTGTATTATTCGGTATTTGATTATAAGTAATTAAATAAGACATTTTAATTTTATCAGGACCGGCTGGACCTCTTTCTCCAGGTAAACCTTGCGGACCAGGAATTCCCTGAGGACCTTGAATACCTTGTGGACCTCTTGGACCCTCGGCTCCTTGAATTCCATCTCTTCCTTGAGGACCTCTTATGACACCAACATTTTGCCAATTCTTACCATTTTCACTCCAAACATATAAATTATCACCAACTAAATAAGAATCACCCGGATTTCCCTCGGAAACTGTATTATTTAAATCTTCTTCAGTAGGAAAATAGCCTAATATGGTAACACTTGTTCCCGCTGGCCCAGTTGGACCAATACTTCCGGGATTTCCTGGCTCACCTTTGGGAATTACAAAATTTAAAATATGATTATTACCACTTCCTGTATCAACAACTTTGGCATAACTATTTTCATCTCCGGTTGTAACATCACCAATAGTTAAATTAATCGCCGGTCCAGTTGGGCCAATTTCACCTTGCGGGCCGGTTGGACCTTGGACACCTTGAATGCCACCAGGTAGCATAAACATTAACTTAACTTCTTCATTATTTCCAACATTTAAAACAGCCGGTTCACTACCCGGTTCCAACATTTCAACACCCTCAATAGTTATTGAAGCCGGACCTTGAGGACCAGTTGGGCCAGGAATTCCTTGTGGACCGGTTGGGCCAACAATTTGATTAACACTACAACAACATCCTAAATTAAAAGTATTTTTTTGAGAATTTTTAATGTATTCACACGCTTTTTGAATATTATCCATACATTCTCCCCTCATAATAAATTATTCTAAAAAAATTATTTTGATTAGTTTATTAGTTGAAATAATAGTAAAATATAACTTATTTATCTTTGTTGTTTTATTAAAAAATTTTATAATTTCGGCAGTAATCCGTCAGAATAAGTTATAAGTTCAAAATTTTATAAACAAAAAATGCCGTATATTCGGCATATTAATTTTCATATTTTAACCATAAGGCGCTGGTGTTGCAGACATAAACTCAATATTGATTTATTTAATCTTTATTCTTCAATTAAAAAATCAATAATATTTATAACTTGTATTCCATCTATTTGTTTATTTTTTACATTATCCATAGTTAGTATTACTTTTCTATAGTTATCATTAATTGCTAAAAGTGATTTT
>CANRCL010000066.1 GCA_947629115.1 uncultured Bacilli bacterium
TCTTTTAGTTTTATCAGATAATACCGAATAGGCTTCGCCTATTTCTTTAAATTTATCGGCAGCACCCGGTTCTTTATTAACATCGGGATGATATTTTTTGGCTAAAACTCGAAATGCTCTTTTAATTTCTTCATCCGTAGCATTTTTATCTACTCCCAATACTTCATAGTAATCTTTTTTATTCATTTTCTTCACTTCCCATTAATGTTTCATATTTACTTGTTAGTTCATCCATAAATTTTATAGCATTATCATATACTTCATTTTTAGTCATATCAATACCCGCTACTTTTAAAGAATCAATAGGATTTTTAGTACAACCTAATTTTAAGAATTCTAAATAATTATCGCGTACTTTTTTATCTCCATCATAAATCTTATTGGCTAAACTTATTGCAGAAGCAAAAGCCGTCGCATATTGATAAACATAGAAATTCATATAAAAATGTGGTATTCTTTCCCATTCATATTTAATCGCGTCATCAATAATTACACTATCGCCAAAATATAACTTATTTAATTCATAATATTTATCACACATACTTTGATGAGTTAAAACTTCACCTTTTTCTGTATATTCATGAATAAATAATTCAAATTCAGCAAACATAGTTTGTCTAAAAATAGAAGCCTTATATTTTTGTAATAAATCATCAATTATTTGTAATTTTTCATTCTTATCTTGACTATTATCTAATAAATAACGACATAATAAGATTTCATTAGTTTGACTGGCTACTTCAGCCACAAAGATACTATAATTATAATCTTGATAGTTTTGATTTTGACAAGCATAATAATAATGCATTGCGTGACCTAACTCATGAATAAGCGTTGATACATCATTTAACATTCCCTCAAAACTTAATAAAACATAAGGGTGAACATCATAACAAGCCGTACAGTAGGCTCCCCCTCTTTTACCCTCATTATTAACAGAATCTATCCACCCCTCATTAAAGGCTTTGGTAAAATCTTCTTGATATTTTTCTCCTAAAGGAGCAATGGCTTTAATAGTTAATTCTTTGGCTTCTTCATAAGTATATTTTTTTCCATTGGTAAGATTATTTTCAGCATAAGTATCATATAAATGGAAATCTTTAAGACCAAGTAATTTTTTCTTTAATTCCCAATAACGATATAATGATGGTAAATTTTTATGAATAGCCTTAATTAAATTATAATAAACTTTTTCATCTATTTCATTAGGAAAAAGTGCCGCATTTAAACTATTTTTATATTTTCTTAATTTAGCATTAGCCACATTTTTTTCTACTTCACTTCTTAAGATTGTCGCAATTGTATTTTTATAAGATTCATAAGTTTTATATAAAGAATCAAAGGCTTGTTTTCTTACCATTCTATCATTATCTCTTATATAAATAGAATAATTACTTTCGGTTAATTCAACTTTTTCGCCATTTACTATAATATCATCAAATTTAAAATCACTATCTGTTAAAGAACCAATTATTTCTTCTGGCGCAGACATTAATTTAATATAACTAGATAAAGCCTTTTCGACCTCTAAACTTAAAATATGTTCTTTTTCTCTAAAAATATGTTTTAAACTTCTCTCATATTCTTGTAAACCTTTTTCTTCTTTTATATATTTTTGAATTACTTGATAATCTTTTTCTAATAATTCAGGAATAACAAAGGAAGTTGCCTCTAAATATTTAGTATAAATATTTTTGGCTTTACCATATAATTCTTGATAATTTATATCAGTTGTATCTGCATCATTATTTAAATGCGCATAGATAAAAACTCTTTCTAATTTTCGAGAAATATCTCTATCAAGATTTAATAATTCTAATAAAGAAGTAGCACTATCTAAAATATGTCCGACAAATTTAGTATATTTAGGTAAATCTTTTTCTAAATTTTTAATCTCTTTTAAACAGGCTTCATCACTAACATATAAATCTTTAGTTTGCCATTTATATATATCTTTAAAATCCTTTCTCTTTTTTGCCATAAAATTCCTTTCTTAAACCAAAATTAAGGCTCTATTATTTTAGAGCCTTTACCCCTTTAATTATTTTTCTTCAAATGATGCTTCTTCAACATTATCTTCTTTTTTAGAAGATTTTTCTTCTTCAGTATCACTATTTTCTGGTTTAACATTTTGATATACTTTCGCTGCTAAATCCATTGCAACTTTAGATAGTTCTTCAGTCTTTTCTTTAATTTTATCTGTATCACTACCCTCAAGTAATTCTTTTAATTCTTTAACTAAATCTTCGGCTTTTTCTTTATCTTTTTTATCAACTTTATCACCAAGGTCTTCTAAAGCCTTTTCAGTTTGGAATACCATTGAATCAGCATTATTTCTAATTTCGGCTTCTTCTTTACGTTTTTCATCGGCTTCTTTATTGGCTTCAGCCTCTTTCATCATTTTATCGATTTCTTCATCAGTTAAATTAGTACTTGAAGTAATCGTAATTGATTGTTCTTTATTAGTTCCTAAATCTTTAGCCTTAACATTAACAATACCATTAGCATCAATATCAAATGTTACTTCTATTTGTGGTACTCCTCTTTTAGCAGGAGGTAAATTAGTTAATTGGAAATTTCCTAGAGTTTTATTATCCGCAGCCATAGGTCTTTCACCTTGTAAAACGTGAATATCAACAGCAGGTTGATTATCAACAGCAGTACTAAATACTTGACTCTTACTTGTTGGAATAGTCGTATTTCTTGGAATTAAAACAGTCATAACATTACCAAGTGTTTCAATACCAAGTGAAAGTGGTGTAACATCTAGTAATACGATATCATCAACTTCTCCAGTTAAAACACCACCTTGAATAGCAGCACCCATTGCTACAACTTCATCTGGGTTAACACCTTTATTTGGTTCTTGTCCTAATTCTTTTTTAACTAATTCTTGAATATATGGAATACGAGTTGAACCACCAACTAAAATAACTTTATCGATATCACTTTTAGTTAATTTAGCATCTTTAAGGGCTTTTCTAACTGGTTCAAGAGTTGAATCAAATAAATCACGACATAAATCTTCGAATTTAGCCTTTGATAAAGTCATTTCCATATGTAATGGTCCATCATCATTTTGGGCAATAAATGGTAATGAGATTTGGGCATTAGTCATACCAGATAAATCTTTTTTGGCTTTTTCAGCAGCATCTTTAATTCTTTGCATAGCCATTTTATCTTTTGATAAATCAACACCATTATCTTTTTTAAATTCACTAACTAGATAATCCATTATTCTTTCATCAAAGTCATCGCCACCTAAACGATTATTACCACTTGTGGCTTTAACTTCAAAGACACCATCACCTAGTTCAAGAATAGATACATCGAATGTACCACCACCAAGGTCATAAACTAAAATAGTTTGTAATTTATCTTGTTTATCAAGTCCATAAGCAAGAGCAGCCGCAGTTGGTTCATTGATTATTCTTTCTACTTCTAATCCGGCAATTTTACCAGCATTTTTAGTGGCTTGTCTTTCAGCATCATTAAAGTAGGCTGGAACAGTTATAACGGCTTTAGTTACTTTATCTCCTAAATAAGCCTCAGCATCCGCTTTTAATTTACTTAAAATTTTAGCACTAATTTCTTCAGGAGTATACTTTTTACCATTGGCTTCTACTTTAGTACTAGTACCCATCTTTCTTTTAATTGATGAAATAGTATTTTTAACATTTGTTACTGCTTGCCTTTTCGCAGTTTCTCCAACTAATTCATCATCGCCTTTAAAGGCTACAACTGAAGGAGTTGTACGATTTCCTTCACTATTAGGAATAACTTTTGGTTCGCCACCTTCTAAAACAGCAACACAACTATTAGTTGTTCCTAAATCAATACCTATAATTTTACTCATAATTAATCATCTTTCCTTTCTTTTATTTAGCAAATTACTTGCAAATTATTCAGTATAATCTATTTATTTACTTTAACCATTGCTGGTCTAATAACTTTTTCATTATATTTATAACCTTTTTGCAAAACAGCGGTTACAATATTGCTTTCTTTACCCTCAACATTATCAGTCATTACGGCTTCCATCATACTAGGGTCAAATTCTTTATCTTGGGCTTCAATTTCTGAAACACCAATTTCTTCTAAATTTTTCTTAAGTTCATTATATATTAATTTAAATCCACTTAAGAATTTAGATACTTCATCTTCTAAATTATCATCATCCATACTAACTGCTCTTTCAAAATTATCTAAAACAACTAGTATTTTTTTAATAAGGCTTTCGCCCTCATAACGATATATTTTAGAAATTTCTTCTTCATATCTTCTTTTCATATTTTGCATCTCGGCTGTCACTCTTAAGAGTTTATCATTTAACTCCATTTTTTCTTGCTGTAATTTTTCTAATTCTTGATGTTTATTTTTTTCTTTTTTCTTTGGCTTTTCATTTACTTCACTAATCTTTTTTACATCTTCACTATTTTCCATCTTTTCCCTCTAGTCTATCTACCATATAATTAAGTAGCGATACTACTCTTTCATATTCCATTCTCTTTGGACCAATTATTGCAATTGTTCCCTCTTCACCACCAGATTTATATTTTTTCTTAATAACCGTCACATTATCATCAAAATTAGAATCCTTACCTATATAGATTT
The DNA here is from genome assembly GCA_947629115.1 of uncultured Bacilli bacterium. The sequence goes on from CANRCL010000066.1 coordinate 4,615, forward strand.
TTAATTCATCATTATTATCTATACTTTTAACCATTTCTTGTAAAGTATCATCTTCTAATTTATCTGATATTCTTTTAATACTTTCCGCATTATCATATTCCGGTTCTTTTAATAAATTAACTCTTCCTGATACGTGAATATTCGTATTATGTAAAAGAAAATCATTAAAAGCATCATAGAAAATATTATAAACTGTTTCATAATCTTTAATTTTTTTGGCTATTATTGGTTTTATTTCAAATTCCAATTTTTCTGATACTTTATTAATTGGTGTACCCACTAACATTTTATTAATCATTTCCCCAGTTTTAACTACTTCCTCTATATTAGTATTAACTGGTAAAATAAATTGTTTATTTTCAACTACACCTTTATCAGTACAAACAACCGCAATAATTTTGTTATTATCAAGGGCTATTATATTAATTTGCTTTAATAAATTATCATTGCTATTTTTTCCTAAAACTACCGAAGTATAATTAGTCAAATCACTGATAATTTCTAAACATTTTGTAACCGCATCATTAACTTGTAATTCGGTATTCGAAAATATGGTTTGTAATTTTAACATATCTTCTCCAGTTAAATCTTTTGGTTCCATTAAATGTTCAACATAATATTTATAGCCTTGTTCACTAGGTATACGACCACTTGAAATATGATTTTTTTCAATATAGCCCATATTCTCTAACGCTACCATTTCATTTCTAATCGTAGCACTCGAACATCTTAATTTTTTACATAATGAATTACTACCAACTGGCTTTACTGTTTTGACATAGCATTCTACTATTTCTTTCAGCAACGCTTTTTTTCGTTCATCCATCAAAGTAGCATCACCCCATTTAGCACTCGTTAAATTTAAATGCTAATTACATTATAATATTATGATTAGCACTTGTCAATATATGAGTGCTAATTTTTTAAAAATTATTTTTTATAACAAAAAAGATGATGTATATAACGGTTCTTAAACATTAAGGGGTGATGAAAATAATCTGTCACTTCTTTTTAACTTTTTTTTAAACTTTAAATTATACTTTCATGAAAAAAGATGATACTTAATTTTTAAGTTATCACCCCTTAAAGTGCAAGCACCTATATAACTTCACCATCTAAAAATTGTCTTCAAGATTACTTAACTATAATCTACATTAAATTAATTATAGCCAATTGTTAATTTCACCCAAAACCCATCGCCCGGGCGACTCCGCCCCCCAGGGCGAATTCACACCGCCGTCCCTAAAATATTGTGTAAGGTACATCTAATGTTCCCTCGCCAGATAATGCTACATCGGACGACAGATAGAAGACTGGACGCACCGCAATCGAAGACGTCAGAGCGTTGCTGTACACGCGGCCGATCGAACTCACATCCCGCGCATCATAATTCCCGCTCGAATAGTAACCATAACGCGATATTGTCCACTCATAACCATTAGAACCACTTGGATGGCTTGTTTCATTATTTGATAAATGTATCCATGCATTTTTAGCAGTTGTATAATTTCCGGGATTTCCATTTGGATATGCGTATATATAATCGTGAATGTATTGTAATCC
>CANRCL010000067.1 GCA_947629115.1 uncultured Bacilli bacterium
CTAACTGGAGTTCCTACTGGTGTTCCGCCATCTGGTGTAATTACATCATTGCCACTAATCATTACTGGATCCGGACCTCCTAGATTTCCTAAATTTCCTGCTGGTGTAGAATTATTTTGTGCCCCTTGAATTGCATCTTGTAAACCCATTGGAGTAGCACTATCTGCAGGATTACTATTCGTATTTCCTAAAACAGTACCATTAAGATTGTTCGATTCATTATTCATAATATCTATGCCCCTTTTACTACTATAACAATTATATCTTTAATCAAAGAATTTTTCAACTAGTTTTTTAAATTCTTGACCACGAGTTTCAAATTTATCATATTGATCCCAAGATGCTGATGCCGGACTAAGCAAGATAATATCGCCATTTTCGGCCTCTTTTTTGATTTCTGACATAGCTTCTTCTAAAGTGTAAGATTTGTGACAAGTAAAATTATTTTCTCTTGCATAATCATAAATTCTGTCAGTCACTTCACCAATAGCATAAATAGATTTAACTTTATACATCTCTGAATTTAATTCATTAAAATCTTGTAGTCTTTCTTTTCCCCCTAAAATTAATCTAACCGGACCATTCATTGTTTTTAAAGCAATTAAAGTTGATGTGGGATTAGTGGCTTTCGAATCATTATAAAAATAATAAGGGCTTTTACTATCTACGACTTCAATACGATGTTCTACACCATTAAAATTTTGAAAATAGTTAGTAATTAATTCTTTACCTAAAGTTAAATTAACAAATTCTTTTAAAACTAATAAACTGGCTAAAATATTTTCTAAATTATGATTACCTTTTATTTTAATGTCTTCTAATTTAATAATTAATTCTTTATTTATATATATTCCATTTTCATTATAATAATTTTCTTGATTATTAAAATACTCTTTAGTTGATAAAATATCTTTAGTTATTTCTAAACTATCTTCATTTTGATAATTAATAATTGCTAAATCTTTAGAACTATGATGATTAAATATTTTCTTTTTACAATTTTTATAGGCTTCATAACTGCCATTATAATAATCTAAATGGGTTGAACAAATATTTGTAAGGACACTAATATCTGTTTTAAATTTATCTAAATTATATAATTGATGGTCAGATATTTCTAAAAGTAAAATACTATTTTCTTCAACTTTATTAACTACTTCACTTAAAGGATAACCAATATTACCTCCTAAAACAGGATTAAATCCGAATTTAATTAATAAATCATAAATAATTGTCGTAGTTGTTGTTTTACCATTAGAACCAGTAATCCCAATAATCTTTACATTATTTGGTAAATAAGAATAAGCAATTTCCATTTCATTTACAACTGGAATATTTAACTTGCCCGCTTTAACCACACATTCTTGATTAGGTTCAATACCTGGATTTTTAATTACTAAATCAAAACTATTATCTAAAAGTTCTACACCCGTTAAACTTTCTTTAAAAGGAATATTTAATTTTATTAATTCTTTTATACCTTCATCATTATTATTTCTATCAGTAACTAATAATTCATTATCTTTATATAATAGTTTAGCCACTGCTAAACCACTTTTGGCTAAACCTAGTATTAATATTTTTTTATTTTTTATCATCTAAATTCACTCTTTCTATTACAATATTTTCCATTTCTAAAATATTTTTTACATTATTTATTATTTTATCATTAAGTAAACTAAAATATAATTGAAGATTAAAACTACTTTCTTTACTATCATCGATTTTTTCTAATATAAATTCATCAAAAGTAATAATTCTTTTTTTAAAATATTTTTCTATATGATCCTTAATAAGAGGATAGTGCGTACACCCAAGTAATAAAGCATCACTATCTAAAGTATTTTCTAAATATTTTTTTAAACATTCATCTACTTTATCTAATTCATTATTTTCAATAAGAGGTACTAATAAAGGGGCTGCGATTAAATTTAAATTAGTATGAATATAGTTTTTAAAAGCATTAGTTTTAATAGTTAAAGGTGTAGCCATTATACTAATTTTTTTATAATTATCTAGTTTGTTTTCTAAAGGAGTAATTAAATCAATTAAAGGTTTATTACTATGAATAAAAGAAATATTTGAACTTAAAGTACCACAGGCCACTATTATTAAATCAACATTTTTACTTTCTAAAAATTCAATAATTTTATTTCCATAGTTTACTACTTCTTCTTTAGTTTTTTCGCCAAAGGGCAGATGAATTGTATCCCCAAAATAAATATATTCGTGATTTGGATGCTTAGCCATTAATGCTTTTAAAATGGTAAGTCCCCCTACTCCAGAATCTAAAACGCCTATTTTCATTTCTCGACCTCATTATAATTATATAATTATTTTTTAAAAAAAGGAATATTTTCAAAGAAAAAAGCCTAATCAGGAAAAAATTAGGCTTAAGTGTGACAACTAAAAAGATTTTAAAAAAGTTAATAATAAAAATAAAATAATAAAATTAATAAAAAAACAATAGAATAATAAAACAATAAAATAAATATAACGTTGTCACACTATAGATTATACAATACTTTTGTTTAATTTGTAAATACGTAATAAGTATATTTTGCAATATTTTGAAATATTTTGTTACAATTCACAGTCAAAAAATAAATAACGTAAAATAGACTAAGAATAAACTTAGTTTATTTTCATTTCATCTAAAGTATAAGAATTATCTTCTATAAGCCGAACTAAAGCAGCATGAGGATTAATATCATAACAAAAAATGTGTAAAAAAATGTTAAATATTAAATTTTTTAATACTTTTTCAGTAGCTTTCAAGTATTTTGCAAAAGAAAAAGATGAAAATTTTTATTTTTCATCCAAATATTTTAAAGCACTCATAATAGCCATAGTTCCATCACTTGTAGCAATTGTTATTTGTCTATTTTCTTTATCTCGACAATCTCCTGCGACAAAGACACAAGGAATATCTGTACAACAATTATTTGTTTCAATATAACCATATTTATTAATTGGCAATATATCTTTTACTATTTCACTTTGAGGAATTAAACCAATAGAGATAAACATTCCATCTAATTTAATTTCTTTATCTTTTCCATCTTTTTTAATCACAATACCATTAAGTTCTTCTGAACCATTTATTTTAATAACATTAGCATTTAAAATAACTTCAACATTATCTTTAGCATTTACTTTATCAACTAAAATACCTTCTGCCGTTAAAACATCTAAATTTTGAATTAAATAAACTTTTTTAACATATTCACTTAAAGCGAGAGCATTGGTGACAGCACTATTACCGCCACCAATTACAGCCACAACTTTATCTTTATAGAATGCTCCATCACAAGCAACACAGAAATGAATCCCTTTACCAATTAGTTCTTCTTCATTAGGAAGCCCTAGTAAACGATATTTTGAACCTGTCGCTACAATTAAAGTTTTACCTTTATATTCCCCATCTTCGCCAATTACTTTAACATAATCATTTATTTCAACTTTTTTAGCCTCATCAAGTTCAATTTCAACTCCTAAATTACTTGCTTGTTCATACATATTATTAGCCAATTCACTTCCACTAATACTTAAATATCCAGGATAGTTTTCAATTATAGGGGAAGACGACATTTGACCTCCAATGGTTTCTTTTTCTAAAATTAACACTTTTTTATTGGCTCTTGCTCCATAAATTCCGGCAGTCATTCCTGCTGGTCCACAGCCAATAATTATAATATCATACATCATTAAATTTGATATTCTTCTATATGTTTTTTAATATTAGATAAATTAACGATGTTATTAACATTGTCTTTTTCAACAACGACTAAAGTTGGAGCCTGTTTTACTTTATATTTTTTCGTTAATTCGACATTTTCTTCAGCATCTATAAATTTATATTTAATTTTTGCTTTGTCTAATAATTTTTCCGCCATTTTACAATTTGGACAAGTTTTAGTACCAAATAACATTATTTCATCTTCTTTTTTTTCTTTTTTAGCCTTGGCTTTATCTTTAGAACAATTTAAATCATAAGTTTGACGATTTTTATATTCTTGGGCTTTACCATCATTCCAGTTTTTAATTGGACGATAATATCCAGTTATCCGACTATAAATTTCTGTTTCTTCACCACAAGTAGGACACTTACTTACTTCCCCAGCAATATAACCATGATTTTTACATACTGAATAAGTTGGTGATAATGTATAATATGGTAAACGATAATTTTCAGCAATCTTTCTAACTAAATTAGCAGCGGCTTTCCAATTAGAAAGTCTTTCTCCTAAAAAGGCATGGAAGACAGTACCAGACGTATATAATGTTTGTAATTCATCTTGTATATCTAGGGCTTCAAAAATATCATTTGTAAATCCTACTGGTAAATGTGAACTATTTGTATAGTATGGTGTTTCATCATCATTTGAAGCCGTAATTATATCTGGATATAAGGCTTTATCTTTTTTAGCAAAACGATAAGTTGTTGATTCAGCAGGTGTGGCTTCTAAATTATATAAATCGCCATATTCTTCTTGATAATCAGATAATTTTTCTCTCATAAAGTTAAGAACATTTTTAGTAAATTCTTGGGCTTCTTCATTAGTTAAATCTTTTCTTAGCCAATTAGCATTTAAACAGGCTTCATTCATACCTACTAAACCAATTGTTGAGAAGTGATTATTAAATGTACCTAAATATCTTTTAGTATAAGGATATAAACCTTCATCTAATAATTTAGTAATAACATTTCTTTTAATTTTTAAACTACGAGCCGATAAATTCATTAATTTTTCTAATCGATTATAGAAATCTTTTTCATCTTTGGCTAAATAAGCAATTCTTGGCATATTAATTGTTACAACTCCCACAGAACCAGTTGATTCACCACTACCAAAGAAACCACCAGATTTTTTTCTTAATTCTCTTAAGTCTAATCTTAAACGACAACACATACTTCTAACATCACTTGGTTCCATATCACTATTGATATAATTTGAGAAGTATGGAGTTCCATATTTAGCCGTCATTTCAAATAATAGTTTATTATTTTCGGTTTCACTCCAGTCAAAGTTTTTAGTTATTGAATATGTTGGAATTGGATATTGGAAACCACGACCATTAGCATCTCCCTCAATCATTATTTCAATGAAGGCTTTATTAATCATATCCATTTCTTTTTGACAATCTTTATATTTAAAATCGACTTCTTCTCCCCCAATAATACAATTTAATTCGGCTAAATCATTAGGAACAACCCAGTCAAGAGTAATGTTTGTAAATGGTGCTTGAGTTCCCCATCTACTTGGAGTATTTACACCATATACAAATGATTGAATACATTGTTTAGTTTGTTTATAAGTTAAATTATCAATTTTAACAAATGGGGCTAAATAAGTATCAAATGAAGAGAATGCTTGAGCACCAGCCCATTCATTTTGCATAATGCCTAAAAAGTTAACCATTTGATTACATAATGTTGATAAATGTCTTGCTGGCGAAGAGGTTATTTTACCAGGAATACCTCCTAAACCTTCTTGAATAAGTTGTTTTAAACTCCAACCAGCACAATAACCTGTAAGCATTGATAAATCATGAAGATGAATATCACAATTACGATGTGCATTAGCAATTTCATCATCATAAACTTCACTTAACCAATAATTAGCCGTAATTGCTCCAGAGTTATTTAAAATTAAACCTCCAACTGAATAAGTGACTGTTGAATTTTCTTTAACTCGCCAATCAGTTACATTGATATAACTATTAACTATATCTTTATAATCTAAAACAGTTGATTTCATATTCCGCATTTTATCGTGTAAACGACGATATAGAATATATGCTTTAGCAACTTCAGCATAACCGGCTTTAATTAACACACTTTCAACACTATCTTGAATGTCTTCAACATTAATAATGTTATCTGTAATTTTTGAATTAAAGTCTGCTGTTACTTTAAGGGCTAAAAAATCAATAACATCTTTATCATAGTTTTGATTTTCTGCTTCAAATGCTTTTGTAATCGCTGTGCTGATTTTTTCAATTTCAAAAGGAACTATTTTTCCTTCTCTTTTTCTTACTTTGTACATAAATATTACCTCTTCCTTTTCTATAAATCTCTAACTATTACGTTAGGATATACCAAATTTAATTTATTTTGGAACTCTTTAAGTTCTTCTTTATTAAAACCTAAAAGTCCAT
>CANRCL010000068.1 GCA_947629115.1 uncultured Bacilli bacterium
GAAAAATATTTTTTGTCGATTTTTGACTTTCAAAATTATTTTTTTATCTATTTAAATTTTTAAATCTATGTTATAATTTTCTAAAAGGTGGTTGCTATGCAAGATAAAGTTTATATTTTTGGCCATAAAAATCCTGATACTGATAGTGTGTGTAGTGCTATTTGTTTATCTTACTTACAAAATAGTTTAGGTAATAATACGGAACCAAGAATATTATCCAATATAAATGAAGAAACCAAATATGTTCTAAATAAATTTAAAGTAGATATTCCTAAAATACTTGATGATGTTAAATTACAAGTAAAAGATATTAATTACCATAAAGATTTTAAAATTAATAGCAAAGAGTCAGTTTATAATGCTTTTTTTGAAATGCAAAAAGATAATATGAGTACTATTCCAGTTGTTGATGATAAAGATAATTTTATCGGGGCTTTTGCTATGAAAGATATTGCTAAAAATGAAATATTAGGTGATACTAAAAGGCTAAAAACTAGTTATAATCATATTTTAAAAGTATTAAATGGTACAGAAATGCTACGTTTTACTGAAGAAATAAGTGGTGAAATAACTAATGTTGATTTAAGAAGTACAACATTTCATCGGGAAAATAATTTAAATAATGAAACTATTTTAATTGTTGGAGATAGACATTCGATTATTGAAGATGCCATTACTAAAAAAGTTAAATTAATTATAGTTACTGGTAGCAATAAAATTAAAGAAGAACATTTATCTTTAGCCTATAAAAATAAAATTAATATTATTTATACTCCGAAAGAAACTTATGATACATTAGTCACTTTAAGTTTTGCTAATTATATCGAAAATTATCGTTTTACTACGGAACTTGTTTGTGTTAATGAAAATGCTGATGTAAGTGATTTTAATGATTTAATAAATAAAACAAAACATAGTTATTATCCTGTAATTGATAATCAAAATAAATGCTTAGGATTAATAAAATTATCTGACTTAAGAGATACTTCTCCTAAAAAAGTTATCCTAGTAGACCATAATGAAATTACGCAAAGTGTTTATGGATTAGAAGAAGCCGATATTATTGGTATAGTCGACCATCATAAATTAGGAACTTTAGGAACAAATCAGCCTATTAATTTCCGCAATATGACTGTTGGTAGTACTTGTACTATTGTTTATGAATTATATAAAGAAAATAAAGTTAAAATACCCGAAAATATTGCTTCTTTATTACTAGCGGGTATTATTTCCGATACTCTACTTTTAAAAAGTCCAACGGCTACTAAAATTGATGAAAAAGTTTTAAATGAATTAGTTAAATTAACTGGTATTAATGCCGAAAAATTAGCCATGGAAATGTTTAAGGCCAATGATATTATAAAGTCTAAATCTTTAAAAGAAATTGTTTATATGGATTTTAAAACCTTTAATATTGATAAAAAAGTTATTGGTATAGGTCAAATAACTACGTTAAGTTCGAAAGCCATATTAAAACAAAAATCTAGTTATATTCGATTTTTAAATAAAGAAAGCGCTAATAAAGGCTACGATATAATGCTATTTGTTATAACTGATATATTTAAAAATGGTTCATACTTATTATTTAATGAAAGTGCTCACGAAAGTTTAAAATTAGTATTTTTTGAAAAATTACAACAAGGAGATTTTATCGATGAATTAATTTCACGTAAAAAACAAATAGTACCAGCCATTATGAATATCATAAAATAGAAAAAGGAATATTGAACTATTCCTTTTTCATTAGTGTGAGTTTGAGTTAGGATATTTCCTAACAATTTAATAATAACTACTAAATATGTATTTTATGTGTTTTTTTTGAGAAATTTTAATCTTTTATAATAAAATAGAATGTTGAACCTTTACCTACTTTACTATTAACACCATATTTAAAATTATGTTTACTTAATATTTCTTTAACAATAGATAAACCTAAACCAGTACTAACTACATCTCTTTGATGATTTTTTTCATTTTTATAATATTTATCCCAAATATAAGGAATTTCTTCAGGTTTAATACCTTTTCCTGTATCAACTATTTCTACTAAAGTACCATTTTCTACTTTTTCAACTATTACTTTTACTATTTTATCTTTACCCGTATAATTAATCGCATTATTTAAAAGATTATATATAACTTGATTAATTTTTTCTTTATCTGCTACTACAATGGCTTTTTTAGGTAATTCTAATTTAAAATTATAACTTTCTAAATATTCTATTACTTCATATCTTTTAACAATATTTTTAATTTCTTTAACTAAATCATATTCTTCATAATTATAATTATAGACATTATTTTGAACTTTAGATAATTCTAATACATCATTAACTAAACTTGTTAATCGATTACTTTCTTCAATTATAATATCTAAATGTTCATTCATTTTTTCTGGTTCTTTATAAGATATATCTTTAATCATTTCAGCATAGGCTTTAATCATGGTAAGAGGAGTCTTTAAATCGTGAGAAACATTAGCAATTAAATCTCTTTTTACTTCATCATTTTTACTAAGTTCTTTTTGAACTTCTTCTAAGGTACTAGAAAGTTCTTCAATTTCTAATATTCCATTTTTAGGAAATTCAATATCATATTTACCCTCACCTATTTTTTTTGCCTTTTTAGTTATTTCACGAATAGGTTTTGTTATTTTATTAGCAATAAATATAGAGATAAAAATTGAACAAATAATTATAAGAATAACAAAATATAAAAGTTGACTCTTAAATACTTTAACATAAGCAGATATATTCTCTAAATTACTATAAATAAATACATTTTTATTATCTAATTTAAAGGCATATAATATTCCTTTAGTTTTAGTTTCAGGATTAAATAAACGATAATAATCACTATTTTCATCACTCTTTAAAAAACTATTCATTTTATCATTAACATTACTATTATTTTTATTTAATAAGCATCCTCTTTGTTTAGTATTAAAATTATATACTACTCCACTATTACTTATAACATTTATACAAACTTCATTTTCATAGGCTAAATTTTCTGCCAAAACATAAGTATCTTGACGAGATGAATTTAATTCTCTAACAATATTATTTATTTTTTTAACTTGAAAATTTTTATAATAGCCATCAAAAACAATTGAGGAGACTAATATCATTATTAATATACTACTGACATTAAATAGTAATATAAATGTTAAGGCTTTAAATTCAATACTTTTAATTTTTTTCTTTATATTCAATTTTATATCCCATTCCTCTTACGGTTTTAATTAAATCACGATATTTACCTAAATGAGCCCTTAAAGTTTTAATATGTGTATCAACTGTCCTATCATCGCCATAAAAATCATAACCCCAAATATTAGAAAGTAAATTTTCTCTTGATAAAGCAATGTTTTTATTTTCAATTAAGTATTTTAATAAATCATATTCTTTAGGAGTTAAAACGGTTAATTTATCATCAATATATACTTCATGGGCTAAATCATCAATTTTAATTCCTAATAATTCAATATTATTTTCTTTACTCTTTCTTTTAGTAATGGCTTTAACTCTCGCTACTAATTCTTTAGGGCTAAAAGGTTTAGTCACATAATCATCGATTCCTAAATCAAAACCAATTAATTTATCATATTCTTCACTTCTAGCCGATAACATTATAAATGGTACATCTTTAATCTTTTTAATTTCTTTACAAGCCGTATAACCATCCATATTAGGCATCATTATATCCATTATAACTAAATCAATATTATTTTTATTAAAAACATCAATGGCACTTTTACCATCCTCGGCTTCATAAACTTGATAACCATCTAAAATTAAATATTCTTTTATTACATCTCTAATTAATTTTTCATCATCAACCACTAAAATATTCATTAAATCACCTACTAAATGTATATTATACTATATTTGTGAAATATATATGAAAAAAATACAGCCGAAACTGTATTAATTTTCTTTACTTTCTTCAAATTCTGCTCTTTTTTGTTCATTAAATAAATCATAATTAACGATGGCATTACCAACTTTCAAGGCTTTTTCCGTATAGGCTAAATTATCATTAATATAATCAACATCTAATGGGTCATCTTTAAGTGGTTTATATTCTCCCGTTGAATTATTATAATAAACTTTTTCGGTTAAGAAATTGCCACTTGGGAATACTACAATATTATTCTTTTTAATATTAAAGATATCATGACCTAATACATAAGGATTATCTATACCAAGCATATTATATAAAGTTGGTGCGGCATCATACATACCCATTGTTGTTTTAACTTCCCCATGGAATTTTTTGGCTAACTCTTTATTTTTAGTCCACATTATAAGTGGCGTCTTTTTATTTAATTGATGGTCATAACTATCGTAATTTACATAAGTTGGGTCTAATTCATCTTTTAATTCTCCAGTTAAATAATCATAATTATATAAGTAATTCATATCTTTATAACTTAATTTAGCATCGTGGTCACCATAGAATACAAATAAAGTATTATTAAAGGCATCACTTTCTTTAATTAAATTAATAAACTCACCTAAGGCTTCATCAGCATAATGGGCACTTACAATATATTTACCTACGGTTCTATTGCATAAATAACAAGTACTTGTTTGTTCTCCAAATTCATTAGTGTAATAATCATTAAGGTCTAAAGTAAAACGGTCATTATGGTCAAATGGTGAGTGATTAGATAATGTAATTAAGGTACCAAAATAATTTTCATAAGTTGCTTCTATATTCTCAAGTTTAGTTATTGCTTGTTTAAAGAACATTTCATCATTAATTCCTAAACCAACAGTATCTGTTTTAGGGTCAAAAGTAAAGGAATCTTTGAAAATTAATTCATCATATCCTAAATGTGGATGAATATTACTTCTATTCCACATAACTGCTGCATTACCATGCATACTGAAAGTATGATATCCTCTTTCTTTTAATAAAGTTGCCATTGTTTTAAAAGTATTGTTGTAATAGTTTACAAATACAGTTCCATTTAAAGAAGGAAGTAAACCAGTAAGCATCATATATTCAGCATCAGATGAAGTTCCAATGGATACTTGTGGATAGAAATTACTAAAGAATAATCCCTCTTGGGCTAAATTATTTAAATTAGGAGTCACTTTTTCGCCATTAAATTCTAAATCCATTAAGAAATTTTGCATACTTTCCATATGAATATAAACAATGTTATAGCCGTTTAAAATATTGGTATATTTATTATCATCACGATATTTACTCCGTTCTTCGGAAGCATAATAATTATCAAATAATTCTAAAGCATCTTCATAACCAAATAATCTACTAATTTTTGGCTTTACCGTTTGAAATATATCATTGGCTTGATACATTATTATTCCAAATCTTTTTACTACATAAGACCTATCCCATTGCTTGTTAAGTCGACTGTAATCTGTACTAGAAGCAGTTGCAAATGAATAAATAATGAATAATAACCCTACTACAAAAGTGGAAACTAATAAAGTTTTCTTTCTTTCAACTTTGGCTAATAAATCATAATAAGAAGTATCTTTTATTAACTGATGAATATAATAGAATATAACCGGTTGTAATAAAAATAAGAAATTGGTAATTCGAAGTTGAACAAATATAGAATCAGCAACGGTTTCTGTTTGTCCTAAAGTAGCAATTTCTCCTACTGAAGCAAATGATGTGTAAAATACATAATATATAGAATTAATAAATTCAGTTATTGTAAAAATAATAATCCAAGTAAAGAAATATTTAAATTGATTTTTGGGCTTGACTAAATAGCCAAAGGCTCCAATTACAAGAATTAATCCTATATCAATAGCAGTTGACTTAAAAAATAAATCATTCCCAACTGTAAAAAGACGAACTAAAATAGTACCTATTAAAGATAAAATAAAATATGATAGAAACAATCTATTAGTATATATATATTTGACTATCCAAAATCGAAGTTTATTTAAAAATTTCAAAATTTTCTTCATTTTTTTACCTTCTTCATTTAACATTATAACAAGTTTAACGAATATTAGCAAATTTTGTTGCAAAAAAATTAAAAGTTT
>CANRCL010000069.1 GCA_947629115.1 uncultured Bacilli bacterium
AAGAGGGATTTAGTGATTATATATCTAAACCAATTGATAAAAAAGAATTAGAAAGAGTACTTAAAACTTATTTAAATGCAAAAGAATAGATAATGTGATATAATTTAAATAGTAAGGATGGTAGATTATGAAAGATGTAAGTATTTTAGAAAATAATGGGGTCGATTTAGAGTATGCTGTATCATTACTTGGGGATTTATCATTTTATGATGAAACATTAGAGGCTTTTTTAGAAGAAAATGAAACTAGAATTCCTAATATAGAAAAATATAAAAATGAAAGTAATATGGAAGATTATGCTATATTGGTTCACGCTTTAAAAAGTGATTCTAAATATTTAGGTTTTATGTCTTTAGCAGATATTGCTTATGAACACGAACTTGCTAGTAAAGCCAATAATGTTGATGAAGTAAATAAAAAGTATGATGAATTAATTAAAGAAGTAAATAAGTATACAGAACTTGCTCATAAATATTTAGGAAAGGATTAATATATGAAGAAAATTTTAGTAGCAGATGATTCAAAAATAATAAGTAATATTATTAGTAGAGCATTTCAAAATGAATACGAAGTAGTAGTAGCAGTTAATGGTAAAGAAGCCATTGATATTGTTAAAAATAATGTTGATGATTCAATTATTGGCTTATTTTTAGATTTAAATATGCCAGAAGTAGATGGTTTTGCTGTTTTAGATTATTTTAAAGAAAATAATTTATTTAAAAGAATACCAGTATGTATTATTACTGGAGATGTTCAAAAAGAAAGAGTTGATAGGTCATTTAATTATGATATAGTTGATGTATTAGCCAAACCTTTTACTTTTGATAAAGTTAGAGAAGAAGTAGAAAAAATTGTTAATTTAAATAATATGGTGTAGGAATGGATAAAACTATATTGAGAAAATTATCTTATGGATTATACATAGTAAGTAGTAAGTTAGATGATAAATTAGCGGGATGTGTTGTTAATACAGTTGTTCAAATTACTTCAGATAATCCTATTTTAGCCATATCTTTAAATAAAAATAATTATACTAATGAAATAATTAAGAAAACTAAAAAAGCAGCCATAATGATTTTAAATAATAATATTAATAAAGAAGTTATTGGTAAATTTGGCTTTTATAGTAGTAAAGAAGTAAATAAATTTGTTGATAATTATGAACTTATTAACAATTTGCCTATTTTAAAAGATGGAATATGTGGTTATATTATTGGTGAATTAGAAAATGTCATCGATGTAGAAACTCACGATATCTTTTTAATAAGAATAAAAGATATGCGTAATTTAAATAATGCTGAACCATTAACTTATAAATATTATCAAGAACAAATGAAAGGAGTATCATCAAAGAATGCTCCAACTTATGTTGAAGAAAAAATAGAAAAGATGGATAGTAAAAAATATCGTTGCAAACTTTGCGGCTACATATATGATGATGCTAAAGAAGAAGTTAAATTTGAAGATTTACCAAATGATTGGCATTGTCCATTGTGTGGGGCTTCTAAAGACCAATTTGAATTAATAAATTAAAAAAGACTTGAAATTTTAATCAAGTCTTTTTAGTTTAAATCATTTTCTAAATCATTTTGATTATCATTAGTTGTATTATTATTAGTATCATTATTTTCTGTACTATTGTTATTTTCAGTATCATTATTAGTATTATCTTCAACCATATTACCAATATTATTATCAATTGTTCTGGCATTGATTACAAGTCCTGAACTAGCATTTTTATTAAATATAGTATAAGCCGATTTAACAACAAATGTATAATCGCCACCAGTTGGTACCATATAAGTAAAGGTATTACTATTAGTTGAACCAATTCTTGTTTCATTACCACTAGCATCTCTTAAATAGATTACATAATTTAAAGTACCAATATTTTTATTATTATATTCAATTCTTTTATTATAATATGCATTTGCATCTTCACCACAATATTGTTCAAATAAACTAGACAAATAAGTTGGATTAATTAAATCCGGTGTTTTAATGGCATTCCATGAAAGAGTAATTGTATTACCACCATTATAAGAATAATTACCATTAGTTGGATTATCTAATTGACTAAATCTCTTTGATACTTCAGTTGGTTCAGTACCTTCCAAGAAGTATTCTGTCACACATAAACTAGATGGTGTATTAGCACTACATAATTGTGGAGGGAAACTTTGAACTTCAACATTAGCCGTCACCACATTTTTAGGTTGTTCAAATTGTTTACAGCCTTTATGTAATTTGGCTAATTCTTTCATAATATTTTTACGAGCCGCTCCACCAGTAGTACTATTAAAATTAAATCCTGTTTCTTTGTGGTCTGCTTCGGCTTTATCTAGACTTTCATAACCATACCAGAAAGCGATAGAGTATTTACTTGAATATGTTACATACCAAGAGTCACTAATGGCTCCACTACTAAGGCCATGTTTTTCTTTTGTTTGTTTATCTAAGTTAGTTGTACCAGTTTTACCAGCAATACCATCACTTCTACCAGTAGTAGTATTTCTTTTAGTACCATATACATCATCTAAAATAGAAGTTAACATATATGCCGTACTTTCTTCCATTACTTTCTTTTGGGTATAACTATGAGTTTTTTCTTTTTCCGTGACTGTATTAATTACTTTTGTATAAGCATAAGGCTCAATGTAATAACCACCTCGAGCGAAAGTACCATAAACAGCCGATATTTCTAATGGAGAAGCAGTAATATCACCACCACCGATTGAAACCGGTTCATATAATTCTTTACCATAATCTATACCAATACTATGAGCAAAGTTTTCAATTATCGTTTTATCTAAATCATAAACTTGTCTAAATATTTTTAAAGCCGGTACATTTCTTGAATCACTTAACGCATATCTAATTGATATAATGCCTTTCCAACCACCATCATAGTTGGCTGGGGCTTTATTACTATTTCGATAATTTGTTTTCTCATCATTAACAGTGGCATAACTACTTTGAGATATATGCTCAATAAACATTGCATAATCCATAAATGGTTTAGCCGTTGAACCAGGTTGTCTACGAGTTAAACTAAAGTTAGTACCTTTAGCAGTATAATTTCTACCACCAGATAAGGCTACAATGGAACCATTACTAGAAGAAGTAATAGCAATACCTTCTTGAATAACATCAGATGGGAATTTATAAACTTCGCCTTTTTCAACTTTTTCTAATACTTTTTGAACTTCAGGGTCATAAGTTGTATAAATTTTTAAAGCAACTTTCATTGGGTCAACATTTAAATCTTCTTTAACTTCATTTATTACATAATCAACAAATGCTTGATAATTTTCTACTTTTAATTTTTGTTTACTTTGTTCTACTAATAAACTACTAACTGGAATTTCTAATACAGCATCTTTTTGTTCTTCCGTAATATATCCATGTCTAACCATTAATTTTAAAACTGTATTTTGTCTTATTCGACATCCTTCTTCATTAGTATAAGGATTATACCAAGCCGGATTTTGGAACATTCCTACTAATAGTGATGCTTCCGGTAAACTTAAATCTTTAGCCGATTTACCAAAATAATATAAACTGGCTTCTTCAATACCATAAATACCAGATTTAATATTAATATTACCAGCATTAGCAAACCATTCACTATTAAGATAGAATTCTATTATTTCTTCTTTAGTATAATTGGCCTCTAGTTTAAAGACCGCCATATAGATATCTTTAAATTTTCTAACGATTCCTTTCATACCATGGCTTTCGGCTTCAGGTCCACCATTATAAGTATTTTTAATTACTTGCATTGAAAGAGTAGAAGCACCACCAGCATCTTTTTTACCTAATAATTGGAAAAATGACGCCTTTAAGAAACGAACTAAATCAATACCATTATGTTGAAAAAATCTTGAGTCTTCAGTAGCAACTACTGCATCAATCATTACATCAGGTATTTCATCATAAGTAAGTAGCGTACTATTAAATGCTCCAACTCTCGCAAATTCATTACCATTTACATCGTATAAAATTGTTGGTTCTTTTTGGAATAATTGTTCTTTATCAAAATCTGGAGAAGTGACTACAATATAAAGTAAGAAAGCAAGAGCAATACTAATTATGACAATTGCTACTACTAAACAAATATTTAAAATACTTTTCCAAATAACTTTCTTTTCTTTTACTTCTTTTGTATTTTTATTTTCTTTTTTCGGTTTTTTAGTTTGTATTTTTTTCATTCGATACCTCCTATAATATCAACGTATTTGAGATAATTTAATCCTTTAGTATAATTATATTCTAATAAATAACCATATTCTTTAATAAAACTATAAGGAATACTTTTTCTTTCATTAGTATTGATAAAATCAATTAAATCTGGACCATTAAGTAAATAAATTAATCCATTTATTTGAATAATTAAAAAAGTAATTCCCCCATGTCTTATTACATTACTAATATGTTTTAATTGATGAGGATGAATATTACTTAAAGGAAAAGAAGTTCTTGAATTAGTATGTTTAGCATCAAATTCAATATATTTTCCTTTATATAATCCATTGTAATCTAAAGTTGAGGGACTAGCAAAATATGCTTTATCAATCACTTGTTTATTATTTGAATAATTAACATTAACTACCCCAATAGGAGTGGGTTTTTTATAAATAAGAGCAATATCTTTTTCTAATAGATATTCATTAGTGTCATTAATGATTTGTTCTAAATCCATTCCTCTATTAGCATAATTAATCGTTTTATGATATTCTTTTTTAATTTGATTGGGATAATTCACACATTTCACCTATATATAATTATAGCAAATTTTTTCTTATTTATAAATAACTTCCATATAAAAAAATGCCTACTTTACAAAGTAAGCATAATATTCGTCAAATGTAATATGATTTTCGTAAATATAAGTAGCGGCTTCAATGCCAACATAACGGAAATGCCAAGATTCAAAATTATAACCAGTAATAGATACTTTATCTTCAGGATATCTTAAAATAAAACCATATTTATGAGCATTTTCTAATAACCATTTATAAGAATCAGAATCTTTAAAATTAGCAGATGAATAACCTTTTTCAAATATGTCTAGTGAATAACCTGTTTGATGTTCTGAATATCCCGGACGAGCAGCGATTGAATCAGCATAATCAGTTCCTTGTTTTTTATATTCATTGTAAACGGCTTCTTGTTTTTCATAAGTTCGGTATGAAGAGTTAACCATTAAATAATATCCGGCTTCATGACTAGCCCGCCACATATTTAAAAAAGCATTATAAGTATCTTCAGTCACTTTTTGACTTCCTAATTCACCATAAGCATAGTCCATTCCCACACTTACTAAATTTTCTGGAGTATATGTATTATCTAAATAATTATATTTATTTACTAACATTAATTCTTTTTTAGATATATCCGTTGGAGTAGTATCAGTGTAATATTCTTCATTCGTTTTAGTATTAATTTTTTCTACTATTTCGGTTAATGATTTATCTTTTTCTTTTTCAGCATAATCTAAATAATTATAAAATTTGTCATAAATAAAATATTTTTCATTGACTAAATTTATATATATTTCATTTTTTTCTTTACTTAATATATAATCTATTTCTTTATTTTGAAACTTATCTTTAATTATTTTAATATCATCATTATCATAACCCAATAAACTTAATTTATAATCATAAGTTTTTTCATATTCTTTTTGATTTTTTATTTTAATATATGAATATAAACCTATTCCTAAAAATAATGCCAAAACTACAACAATTAAGCCAACTTTTTTAACCCCGCCTTTAATTTTTAATTTTGCCATTTGAGCCTCCTTATTATTAGTATTATTGTATCATATTTATCTTATTTATGCATTTATTTTGAATAAATTTATGATTATGATTTATACTTTTTGAACTCATGGTTAAAATTTTTCGACAAAAATGTTGGAAGCTACTGAAAAAGTATTAAAAAATTTAATATTTAACATTTTTTTACACATTTTTTCTAAAATTTTTTCTAATTT
>CANRCL010000070.1 GCA_947629115.1 uncultured Bacilli bacterium
GAAAAATTCCATATAAAAATGCAGGTTTTCCTACATTTTTATTTTAGTTCTTTCTTATCGACTGTGAATTGTAACAAATATTGTCATTTTATGATATAATTTAATTAGTAGGTGAGTTATGAAGAAGTTTGGGTTATGTCTTTTATTATTATTAATTATTGGTGGCGGTGTTGGAGGCTACTTCTATATTAAAGATATGCATGAAAAAGATAGAATAGAAGAAATAAAAAAGGGATGGTATATTGAAATAACTTATAAAGAGCCCATAAATGTTCGAGAAAGCACAGATACACAAAGTAAATCATTAGGTCAAGTTAATAAAGGCGAAGTTTATAAAGTTTTAGAAATAGATACTTCTAAAAAAACTTTCTATTGGTATAAAATTGATTTTGATGGTAAAGAGGGTTGGGTAGCATCAGGTAAAAAGATTCATTGGGTAAAAGATGTAAATAATCCTAATGATATTGCTGTTCCAGAAATTAAATTTGATTCTGATGATTACTATGTTAATAGTATTAGAGATATAAATTATCGACATTTAGAAATTATTGAAGATACTGAAAATTATGAAATAACTCACAAAATTTATCACGAAGTTAAACCCGAAGAGAATATTGACCAATACTGGATTTTATATACAATAGTTGATGGAGCCGGTAAAAGTTCTTCCAAAACACAAAGAATTATTTTTGCTGAAAAGCCTGATGAAAGTTTAGTTGAAGATTTTTCTAATTATAAAAGATAAAATACTAATTAAGAGTCAGTTTAAAAATGCAAGAGATAAACTTGCATTTTTTTAAAGTCTACGTTATAATTGTTATTGTTCAATATTTAGATGTCTCCTTAGCTCAGTTGGTAGAGCAACTGACTCTTAATCAGTGGGTCTAGGGTTCGAATCCCTAAGGGGACACCATTTTTAAAAGTAAGCACTCATTTTTGAGTGTTTTTTTCATTTATTTTGGCTACCGAAATAATTTCACCAATAAAAGCGTTTATTTTATATTCATATCTTACATCATTGTAATTAAATATTGTTTCATAATAAGGAATATCATCCATAATTAAATCATTACTAATAATAACGGCCTTTTCTTTTTCAATATTAGCGTGTTTCATAGCAATATCTATAATTTCATTTTCATCAATATAATATATTTCATTAGTTATTTTTTCTTTATTTTTATTTATAATATGTCCATTTGTTGCATTAATTTGATAGAAATAAGTATATTCTTCATCATTAAAATCGACATTATAAATTTGTTTTTTATCTTGATTAGTAAGTTCCAGATGACTAAAATAAAACTCTTCTTTATTCCTTTTTACATCATCTAATATAATTTCAATGACTTCATTTTCAGAAATAATTTCTTTTTTAGATACAAAATTAATGAATACTCCGATAAATACAAGAGTTAATATAATAAAAATTCCATAAAATATCTTTTTCATATTTTTATCTTATCACAAATTTAATAAAAGCAATATAGAAAAAGTGAAAATTATGATATAATTTTGATTAGGTGATTTGCTATGTTTGTCGATGAAATAACTTTAAAAGTAATTGCTGGAACTGGTGGCGATGGTTGTACATCATTTAGAAGAGAAAAATTTGTCCCAATGGGTGGTCCTGATGGTGGTAATGGTGGTAAAGGCGCTGATATAATATTT
Organism: uncultured Bacilli bacterium; assembly: GCA_947629115.1. The sequence goes on from CANRCL010000070.1 coordinate 1,672, forward strand.
ACTGTTGACCCAGGATTAAAAACTTTAATTGATTTACGTTATCTAAAAACAATTAAGGGTGAAAGAGGAGTAAATGGTAAGGGTTCAAATAAATATGGCTCTAGTGCAGAAGATATTATTATCAAAGTTCCTTTAGGTACTACAATTACTGATTTAGACACTAATCTTATTTTAGCCGATTTAGTAAATGTTAATGATAAAGTAGTTGTTGCTAAAGGAGGAAGAGGAGGTAAAGGAAATAAAGCCTTTGCTACTCATGATAATCCGGCTCCTAAATTTAGTGAGAAAGGCGAACCTGGCGAAATTCGTTTAATTAAATGTGAACTTAAAATGCTTGCTGATGTAGGATTAGTTGGTCTTCCATCAGTAGGTAAAAGTACTTTAATTAGTCAAATAAGTAATAGTAAACCTAAAATTGCGGCATATCATTTTACTACACTAACTCCAAATCTAGGAGTTGTAAAATTAAAAAATCAAAAAACTTTTGTAATGGCCGATTTACCTGGAATTATTGAGGGAGCCAGTGAGGGTGTTGGTTTAGGAGATAAATTTTTAAAACACGCTATTAGAACTAAAATAATATGTCATATTATTGATATGAGTGGCAGTGAGGGACGTAATCCTATTGATGATTATGAAACTATTCGTCAAGAATTAGATAATTATAGTTCTAAATTAAGTCAAAAATATGAAATAATTGTAGCCAATAAAATGGATTTAGATAATGCTCAAGAGAATTTAAAAGCCTTTAAAGAAAAATACCCAGATAAAACTATATATCCCATTAGTGCTATGAATAATGAGGGAATTGATGAGTTAATTACTTTTATTGCTGATAAACTTGAAGAACTCGCTAATAATGAAGTTTATAATGATACAGAATTTGAAAGCCATTTAATTTTTAAATTTCAAAATGAAAAACCATACACAATTACAAAAGATAACGATGTTTGGGTAATTAAAGGAGATGAAATTGAAAAATTATTTAATATGACTAAATTTAATGAAGATGAAGCCGTATTAAGATTTGCTCGTAAATTAAAAGGTATGGGAGTAGAAGAAGAATTAGAAAAATTAGGGGCTAAAAGAGGCGATGAAGTCCAAATATTAGATTATATCTTTGAATTTAAGGAATAGTTTAACTATTCTTTTTGTTTGAAATGAAAATAGAATTTAAAAAATTTTTTTGATTTAGAATAAAAATATTTTTTATTCTTGAAATTTATTGTATAATTTTTATAGGTGATAATTATGTATAGTTACTTTAATGGTAAAATCGATTATATTAATACTGATAGCATTGATATAGATGTTAATGGCGTTGGCTATCACGTCTTTGTTCCTAATCCATTTAGTTATGAAGTGGGGAAAACTTACAAAGTCTATGTCTATAATCATATAAGAGAAGATGAATATTCTCTATATGGCTTTAAAAATTTAGAAGAAAAAGAATTATTTATGCGTTTTATTAATGTTAAAGGAATGGGTCCTAAAGTGGCTTCTGGTATATTTGCAACTGGGTCAATTAAAGGAATAGTTGATGCGATAAATAAAGAAAATATTTTATATTTAACTAAATTCCCTAAAATTGGTGAAAAATTGGCTCGCCAAATTGTTTTAGACTTAAAAGGTAAAGTTTATGCCGAAGCCAGTCTAGAAGAGGAAGATAATACTATGGATGAACTTATTAGTGTATTAGAAAATCTTGGCTATAAGAATACAGAAATTAAAAAAGTTATTCCATCGATAGATAGTTCTCTTTCTTTAGAAAATCAAGTAAAGGAAGCATTAAAGTTATTATTAAAGTAATTAGGGAGGTTTTTAAATGGATAGAATTGTTAGTACCGAAGAATTAAATGAAGATATTTTTGACCAAAATATAAGACCTGATAATTTAGATGAATATGTTGGTCAAAATGAAATAAAAGAAAATTTAAGAGTTTTTATAAAGGCTGCAAAAATGCGTAATGAACCACTTGACCACGTGTTATTATATGGCCCTCCAGGATTAGGAAAGACAACGCTTGCTCATATAATTGCCAATGAATTAGGTTCAACTTTAAGAACGGCAAGTGGACCATCGATTGAAAAATCTGGCGATTTAGCCGCTATATTATCTAATTTAGAACCAGGAGATGTTTTATTTATTGATGAAATCCATCGAATGCCATCTTATATAGAAGAAATTCTTTATCCGGCGATGGAAGATTTTGAAATTGATTTAGTTATAGGGGGTAATGAGGGTAAAAGTAAAAGCATTAAGATAAATTTACCACCGTTTACTTTAGTCGGAGCCACTACTAGAGCCGGTGATTTGTCAAGTCCTTTAAGAGACCGTTTTGGTATCGTTTCTAAATTAGAGTATTATACTTTTGAAGAATTAAGAGACATCATTATTAGAAGTGGCCGAGTTTTTTCGATAAAAGTAGAAGAAGATGCCGCGATGGAACTAGCCAAAAGAAGTAGGAAAACACCCAGAGTTGCCAATCGTTTATTTAGAAGAGTAAGAGATTTTGCTTTAGTTGAGGGAACGGGCATAATTGATATGGAAATTACTAAAAAAGCCTTAAAAAGACTTCACGTTGATGATTCAGGTTTAGATAGTATTGATAGAGAATATTTAACTAGTTTAATTGAAAAGTTTAATGGCGGTCCAGTGGGAGTTGAAACAATATCGACAAGTATTGGTGAAGAAGTGACAACTGTTGAAGATGTAGTGGAACCTTACCTATTACAAGAGGGATTTATTAAAAGAACTACTAGAGGTAGAGTAGCCACTGAAAAGGCTTATAAAGCATTAGATATTCCCTATAATTTAGGATTATTTAAGGAGTTTTAAAATGATTTTATTAGATGGAAAAAAATGCAGTGAAGAGTTATTTCAAGAATATGCATTAAAAGTAAAAAAATATGGCAAGGAAGTAGGATTAGCCATTATTTGGGTTGGTGATGACACCGCTAGTGAAATTTATATAAAAAATAAAATGAAAAAAAGTGAATTAGTGGGAATCAAGACTTATTTATATCATTTACCTGTAAATACTAAAGAAAAAGAAGTCATCGAGTTAATTAAAAAGTTAAATAATGATAATAATATCAAAGGAATTTTATTACAAAGTCCGGTTCCTAAACATATTGACATTATTAAATGTTTTAATACTATTGATTCTAAAAAAGATGTCGATGGTTTTACAAATATTTCAATTGGTAATTTAGTTCAAGGCAATCCCTATCACATATCGTGTACACCCAAAGGAATTATTAAATTATTAGATTATTATAAAATTGATTTAGATGGTAAAAATGTCTGTATTATTAATCGGTCATTGATTGTTGGTAAACCATTAATGCAATTATTTTTGGAAAGAAATGCTACTGTCACAGTATGCCATTCACATACCAAAGATTTAAATTATTATACCAAGAATGCTGATATTGTTGTGAGTGCCGTAGGTAAGCCTAATTTCTTAACGGGAAATATGATAAAAGAGGGTGCCATTATTATTGACGTTGGTATTTCAAGAGTAAATGGTAAAGTTGTTGGTGATGTAGAAAGAGAAAGTATCGATAGCAAAGCCGCTTATTTAACCCCAGTACCTGGAGGTATTGGTCCAATGACAGTGGCAATGATATTTGATAATATAACAAATACTTTAGATAAGGAGTGTTAAAATGGATAAGTATTTAGAAGAAGCGTTAAAATTAGAAAGGAAAAGACAAGAAGAAAACATTGAATTAATTGCATCAGAAAATTATGTTTCTAAAGCAGTTTTAGAATTACAAGGGAGTATTTTAACTAATAAATATGCCGAGGGATATTCTGGTAAAAGATATTATGGTGGTTGTGAATATATTGATATGTTTGAAATGCGGGCGATTCAATATTTAAAAGATTTATTTGACTGTAAATTTGCTAATGTTCAACCTCATAGTGGTTCTAGTGCCAATATGGCTGTTTATCGAGCCTTACTTAATCATGGCGATAAAGTTATGGGAATGAATTTAAGTAATGGCGGTCATTTAACTCATGGACACAAACTAAATTTTAGTGGTATTGATTATGAAATTGTTAGTTATGATTTAGACCCTAAAACCGAAATGTTAAATTATGATGAATTAAGGGAATTAGCCTTAAAAGAAAAGCCAAAAATGATTATTGCGGGGGCTTCAGCATATTCAAGAATTATTGATTTTAAAAAGATAAGAGAAATATGTGATGAAGTAGGAGCTTATATGTTTGTCGATATGGCCCATATAGCCGGTCTTGTAGCCACTGGTCTTCATCCATCACCTGTTCCTTATGCTG
>CANRCL010000071.1 GCA_947629115.1 uncultured Bacilli bacterium
GGGGGGGGGTAATATTTTATAATAACATCATAAGGTAGATGAATAACTTATGGTTAAAAATAATTACAAATTAATAATAGCATTTATATTAGTAGCATTAATATCGGGTACAAGTGTATATGCTGCCACAACAATAATTAAAAGTAAAGATGTATCATATGATAAAACAACTAGTGGTGGTAAATATGATAATGTTCAAGATGCTATAGATGAGTTATATGAAAAATCTGGTTTGTTAAAAGATATTTGGACTGATAAGACACTTAATGGCGCTGACCCAGTACTAGATGTAGATGGTGCAACCAAAAAATTAATACCAATAACTATTGATAATGATGGAACAGTCCATTATGCTAACTTGAAAACTAAATGGTATGATTATGCGGATAAGAAATGGGCCAATGCCGTTATCCTTGTAGATAATCCAAAAAATGGTAGCAAAGAAAATTATACTTATAAAACTGGAGATATAATAAATGAAAATGATATTGAAAGTTATTTTGTTTGGATACCAAGATATAGCTATAAAATATGGAATATGGGAAATTATACGGGCATTAATAAAATATCTACAGCATTAACTGATAAGAATTATGCAACATCTCCTCAAAATGCTTTTAATAAGCCAAGAATAATTGACATTAAGTTTGGCGATGATAAGACAAATCCCAAGATGGCCGAAAGTGCTGCAAAAATAGGAGAGTATTATACCCATCCAGCCTTTACCTTGGGTGATAAAGACTTAAATGGAATATGGGTAGGAAAATTTGAAACAGGATACAACCAAGATGGAGTTAATGGAAGTCCATTTACAATTGATAGTAGTTGGACAAATGAAGGAGCAATACAAGATAAAGAAGCAAGTAATAGAATAATAATCAAGCCGAATGTATACTCTTGGCGAGGAGGAACAGTTAAGGACTTTTTTTTATCTTCATATAATTACAATAGAACATTAGAAAGCCACATGATGAAGAATACGGAATGGGGTGCAATGGCTTATCTTTCTCATTCTGCATATGGAATAGCTGGAGCACTAAATGTTAATAATAATAATGAATATAAAACTGGCTATGGAGCATCTGTCGGAACAAATCAAGAAACGATACCTGCTACTAGTGGTAATAGTAGTTCGGGATTAACACAAGAGTACAATACAATTGCTGGTTATTTAGCCAGTACAACAGGAAATATCACTGGTATTTATGATATGGCTGGAAGTGCCTGGGAATGTATGGCATCCTATGTGAGTGGACACGTAGGAGCAAGTGAACTTGATTTAGCAGAACTAACAACAACATATAAAAATTATGTCGATGTTTATAGTTCTGAAAGCAGTGGTACAACATATAATAAGCGTATTTTAGGAGATGCTACTGGCGAAATGGGACCATTTTATGAATATTATGATGGTGATGGAACTAATGGACAAAATAGTACTATAGGAACATCAAGATATCATGGTTCATGGTATACTGATTTGGCGTATTTTGTAGGTTCTGGATTACCTTGGTTTTCTCGGGGTGGTTCATTTAATGATGGTGGCATAGCAGGGCAATTTTATTTTGGATGGAGTGGTGGAGAAGCCGTTGACTCATATGGATTTCGCCTTGTTCTTGCAACCAAATAAAATGTTTTTTAAATACTGACTAGTAAATCTAGTCTTTTTATTTTATAATTTAAGTGGGTGATAAATTTGAAAAAACAAGTTGATGGTAATAATGCTTGTAGTAAAATAGCATATTTTTTTAGTGAGTTATGTAGTATTTATCCAATTACACCATCTAGTCCAATGGCTAGTAATGTTGATTTATTAACTCATACTGAATTAAAAAATTTATATAATAGTAAACCTAAAGTTATAGAAATGCAAAGCGAAGCCGGAGCAGCCGGTACTTTTCATGGTGCCTTACTTTCAGGTTCTCTTGCTTCAACTTTTACAGCAAGTCAAGGTCTTTTATTAATGATACCTAATATGTATAAGATTGCTGGAGAATGTTTACCAGGAGTTATTCATACAGCCAGTAGAACAATTGCAACTCATGCTTTATCAATTTTTGGTGACCATTCTGATGTTTATGCTACACGTAATACAGGATTTTGCATGTTATCATCATCTAATGTTTTTGATGCTCAAAATCTTGCTGCAGTTGCTCACTTATCAGCGATAAAAGGAAGTCTACCTTTTATTCATTTCTTTGATGGTTTTAGAACAAGTCATGAACTTAATACTATTGAAGAACTTGATGAAAAAGAACTATTAAAATTAATTCCTTGGGAAAGTATTAAAGAATTTAAAGAAAGAGCCTTAAATGTTGGAAGCAATAGACAATATGGAATGGCTGAAAATGAAGATATATATTTTCAATCTGTTGAAGCCCGTAATGAACTTTATAATAATATGTCTGATATCGTTAATTATTATATGGGTAAAATAAATGATATAATGCAAACTGATTATAAACCATTTAATTATTATGGAGATGAAAATGCTAAAAATATTATAATAGCAATGGGTAGTATAACAGATACTATTAAATTAGTAGTTGATGAATTAAATAAAAAAGGACCTAGAGTTGGATTAATAAATGTGCATTTATATCGTCCTTTTAGTATTAAATATTTATTAGATGTTTTACCATCATCAGTTAAAAATATTGCTGTTTTAGATAGAACTAAAGAATCAGGAAGTATTGGGGAACCGTTATATTTAGATGTTGTTAGTGCTTTAAAAGATAGAGATATAACTATTGTTGGAGGACGTTATGGTTTATCTAGTAAAAATACTACTCCAAGTCATATTTATAGTGTTTTTAAAATGTTAGAGGAAAATCCTCAAAATAACTTTACCATTGGTATTTATGATGATGTGACACATTTATCTCTTCCCGAAAATGATTTTAAATTAGAAATTAATGCTAAAGAAGTTAAGATATTTGGCTTTGGTTCTGATGGGATGGTAAGTGCTTCAAAAGAAATTCTTAAAATAATTGCTAAAAGTGATAAATATGTTCAAGGATATTTTGAATATGATTCTAAAAAAAGTGGAGGAGTTACCGTATCTAATTTAAGATGGAGTGATAATAAAATTGAAGCCCCATTCTATGTAGAAAATCCTGAAATAGTTGTAGTTACTAAAGAAGAATATTTTCATAAATTTAGTATTTTAGAAAGTATTAAAGATGGCGGAATTTTATTAATTAATACTAGTAAAAAGGGTGATGATTTAAATAAATTTTTACCTAATGAAACTAAAAAAATTATTCAAGATAAAAATATTAATGTTTATTATATTGATGCTTCAAAGATTGCTATTGATAATCATTTAAACGGTAAAATAAATAAAATTATGGAAGTAATTATATTAAAACTTTTAAATGTTGAAAATGGTTATTCAGAAGTAGAAGAACTTGTTAAGAAAACATTTGTGACTAAAGGAGAAGATGTAATTAATAATAATTTAAATGCTTTAAAAAATTCTTTAGATAATTTACAAGTTTTAGAAAAAGTATCAATTGAGGAAGAAAGAGAAACTAAAGAAAAAAATATTTTTGATAAAATTAATGCTCGTTTAGGAAATACATTACCAGTTAGTGATTTAATTCTTTTTCGAAATGGAGCGTTTCCTACGGCATTAACAAAATTTGAAAAGAGAAAAACTTCTTATTTAGTACCAGTATGGGATTTAGAAAAATGTATTCAATGTGGTAGATGTAATATTTTTTGTCCTCACGGAGTTATTAAACCATTAGTGTTAAAAGAAAATGTTGGTAAAGAATTATTAGGTAATAGTGAATATCATTATTATTTAGCCATCAGTGAAGATGATTGTACTGGTTGTGGAGTTTGTATTAAAAATTGTCCAACTGGAGCCTTAAGTTTTGGTAAAGGAAACAAATTAAATCGCGAAATGGTTGAAAAATATTTTGATGAATATGAAAATCCTAAAATAATGGATAAATTTAATTTAAAAGGAGCCAGTTTAGAAGATGCTAAATTTAGATTTAGTGGGGCTTGTGCTGGTTGTGGAGAAACACCTTATATCAAATTGTTAACTCAACTTTTTAAAGATGAATTGGTTATTGCTAATGCAACAGGGTGTTCATCAATTTATGGTGGTAGTGTTCCATCAACTCCATATAGTATTCCTTGGGCTAATTCTTTATTTGAAGACAACGCTGAATTTGCTTTTGGTATTCATTCATCTTATAAAAACAAAAGAAATCGGATTAAAGAAATTATGAAATTAAGTATTAATTCTGTTGATGATGAAACTAAAAAATTATTTAATAATTGGTTAGATAATATGGAAGATTATGAAATAACTACTAAAGTTATGAATGAATTAAAAGGAAAACATATTCCAAAGGATTTAGAAGATTTATTAGAATATATTCCATCAAGAGTTGTTTGGGCTTTTGGTGGTGATGGTTGGGCTTATGATATTGGTTTTGGTGGCCTTGACCATGTGTTAAGTCAAAATGAAAATATTAAATGTTTAGTTTTAGATACGGAAGTTTATTCTAATACTGGTGGCCAATCAAGCAAAAGTAGTAAAATGGGAGCAGTTTGTGAATTTGCTGATGCTGGTAAAAAAACATTTAAAAAAGATTTATTTAAAATTGCGATGTGTTATCCTAACTGTTATGTAGCATCAATTGCTCTTGGTAGTAATCCAATGCATACAATAAAAGTTATGAAAGAAGCAATGGCTCATAAAGGACCAGCAATAATTATTGCTTATTCTCCTTGTGTCGAACATGGTATTAAAGAGGGAATGTCTTGCTCTATTAGCGAAGAAAAGTTATCTGTTGATGTTGGTTATAATATTTTAATGCGTTATGTACCAGAAGAAGATAAATTATATATTGATAGTAAAGAGCCAGATTTTGATAGATATGAAGAATTTTTAAATAATGAAGTAAGATATAGGTCATTAAAAATAAAAAATGCTTCTTATGCTAAAGAATTGTTAGAAAATCAAAAAGAAAATGCTATAAAAAGATATAATTATTATAAGAAATTATTATAAAAAAATATGGTGTAATTAAATACATCATATTTTTTTAGGATTAAAAATAACTTTCGTATAAAAATAAAACAATATGTTAAAATATTATTAGTGATAGATATGAATTTAAAGAAATATAATAGTAAAAGAAATTTTGCTAAAACTAAAGAGCCGATAGGACAAATTAAAAAAAATAAAAGTAAAAAACTTAAATTTTGTGTTCAACATCATTTAGCATCCAGAGATCATTATGATTTTAGGTTAGAATGGGATGGCGTATTACTTAGTTGGGCAGTTCCTAAAGGACCATCATATTATCCGAAAGATAAAAGACTAGCAGTAAGAGTTGAAGATCATCCATATAGTTATCGTAATTTTGAAGGATTAATTCCGGAAGGTGAATATGGTGGTGGTATTGTTATGCTTTGGGATAGAGGATACTATGAACCACTTGGTGATTTTAAAAATGATTTGAAAAAGGGAAGTATTAAATTTATTTTAAAAGGAAGTAGATTAAAAGGACATTGGACTTTAGTAAAATTTAAAGAAGATAATTGGCTACTTATAAAAGAGAAAGATGAATATGCTAATATTATAGATATTAATAAATTTAAAAGAAGCATTAAAAGTAATTTAACTATGAAAGAGATAAAACAAAAATATCAAAAATAAGAGATCAATTCTTATTTATTTTTTTTCAAAAAAACGAGGCCACATAAAGTGACCTCAAAGAATAAAAAGGGGTTGACTAGTGTGATACTAGCACCAATTCAAGATTTCTCGAATTGGTGATTATTATCCTAATTGATTTTACACTTTTTGTCAACCTTTTTTTGAAGTTTTTTAATAAAAATTGTGAAAAATTTTTGATAATGTTACATAAATAAAAATGAATAATTAGAGAAAATGTTACATATTAAAAAGGAAATA
>CANRCL010000072.1 GCA_947629115.1 uncultured Bacilli bacterium
TATTTCCTTTTTAATATGTAACATTTTCTCTAATTATTAATTTTTATTTATGTAACATTATCAAAAATTTTTCACAATACCATTAAAAAAATCACCGAAGTGATTTTTAATTAGTAAGATTTCCTACAACACCACTAGTGTCGCAATTTTGAACATCTGTTACACAAGTGATGCATATTGATGAATCTTCAGATGAAAAATTAATACCAACCAATACATTAAATAATGCACTTACTAATGATGGAACAAAAAATACAACTACTGCAGCAATAAATCTTTTAATTAAAGTACCAACCGCTTTACTCATTGCTTTTTCATCACTAGAAATAACAGCTTTTCCTAAATCAAGCATTCCGAATATAATTAACAATAACGGAATTACTATTTTCATTATAAATACAACCCATCCTAGTACTTTCCATATATTTGCTGTTTCAGCACAAAATTCTAGTAAAAACATCTTAAAATACCTTCTTTCTCTTTTCTAAATAAATTTTATCTAATTAATTAATTAATGTCAAGAAAATTACATTAAGTTTACTAATGTTTACCATTTTTATGACTTTTTTCTGACTCATCATTTAATCTTGAAAAACCTAAAGCAATTAAAAATTCATTAATTTTTTTATTATTATCTAATTTTTCATCTAAACAAGGAATGTTAAAAAATACTTTACTTCCACTTTCATATTCAAAATCAGATACATCATTACTATTTAAAACACTTCTGTTAAGAACTATTTTTTTATTTCTTAGTTTATCAAATACTTTACGATCAGTTCTAATTAATTTATTTAACTTAATTATACCTGGTTCAATTAAATAAATTATTTCACTGCATAATGATTCATCACCATCATTTAAATCAACTAATATAACATCTGCATCACTATTATTAGAAATTTTAAATGATGCATTCATAAAATCTGAACTTTCTAATGATTTATCATTAAAATACTCAAAATCATCACTATTTATTTCTAAAGCCTTAACTTTATATGCTGTTTGTAATTGTTTTTTTAACATATAAATAAGTGTTGTTGCTCCAGCATGTTCTGTTACATTTTTAAAACCTATAATTCTTTGACTTAATTTAACATTATTAATTTCTTCTTGATTATATTCAGTCTTTATAGGGTTTACATCTAAGCTTTGATAATTCGCCACATCTTTATATGTATTTGAAGTCTGAATTAAAAAAGGAATAGAATCAATACTTCTTGTAAAATTATATATACCAATAGAAACTAATTGCGATAAAAATTGCGGCGAATTTACTTTAGGTGAATCATCTAACAAAATAATAATTTTATCCATATCAAAATTAATTGATAATTCCCTCATCGTTTGAATATTATCATAATTTTTAATAGCGGTAATATCAATTACCATTTTGTTATAGAAAAAATTAGTAAATTGACTAACTAAATCTTGAACACTAAATTCACCATTGATTGTTTTAATAACATCAATATTTAATGTGCCAAGTAAAGCTTGATATTTATTTGATACAATTACATTCATTATAAAACTCCTTTTTATTTCAATTTTTGATTTTCTGTATATAAATTTATTTCTTTGGTTTCACCTTTTATGTTAAATATTGTTAAATCACCAAAAAAAGGTAAATTAAATTTAAAAAATAACCTTATATCGTAATATATTCGGTTTCCGCCACCAACAGTGCATCTCTCTGTAGAGCAAGTATGCTTCATACAATAGTAATATTTTTTACCATCTTGGGCTGCTTCATATAAGGTATCATTTAAACTTATCATACCATATTCATTTTTATCGCATGAACTAGTAGCATTATAACCATTATTTCTTAAATAATTATTAATAATTGTTAAAGAATTTTCATTAACTCCTTCATATTTTTCTAAAATTGATATAGTTTCATTTTTTAATTTATAAACTTTATTATAAGTAACTGCTAAAGCGAGAAAAGCAGCGAAAAGTAGGGTAAAAACTAATATCATTTTAAAAAGTGTTGAAGTTCCAATAGATTGCTTCATAATTTACTCCATTACCGTTTTAGTTGTTCCATAAATTTTGAAATTCATAATACTATTTATAATAGGAATATCTAATTGATAAAATAATATAACATCATAATATAACATATCTGGATAATCATCACTAGCAATTACACATTTTCTATTTGGACATTTACTTTTAGCATCATTGTCATATATTTCACTAACATTTCTAATTCTTATACAATAAGATGCTCTTTTATTACCAGCAGTTTCACCATTTCTGTCAAAACCTGTATAACCATTAGGACATTCACCAGTAACACGATATCCAGCATCTGCTAAAGCATTGGCTATTTCAAAAGAAACATTTTCATCCATTTCATAATTACTTCCTCTTTTAGAACTAGCATTTTTACTATTTTGAATTATATTTATAATGTCATCTTTAACACTAAAGGCTTTGGAGTGATTAATTGTTAAACACATAATTCCGGTAAACACTAAGATAAATAGAATTACAATTTGAAATATTGAAATTCCTCCAATTGCTTCCCTCATTTATTTTCACTTCCTAACCTTTATAAACACATTCAAATGTTTTGCTTTCATCACCTTTCGGATGACAAGTGACAGTATCACAATTGGCATCTGTTTTTTGATCCCCATCACTATCACATGGTTCACAAATTGCTTTGCTACATTGTGAATTTTTTTCAAAATTTTCTCTTACTATTGGCCATAACGTATAGTAAAAAAAGGCCATTAGTACACCAATAGCCAACATTACTACAACGGTGGCATTTAATTCACCTGTTGCTTCTTTCATAAATCACCAATTACTATTTTGTTGATTCTTGTGAACAAGTTTTTTGGTTTTGAGTTCCGTTTTTATCTGTATAGGTACATACACCTGCTGCACAAGAAATTGTATTTCCATCTGAATCAGTCATATTATATTCACCAGTACCAGCAGCATTACAAGCAGAAGTAAGTGCCATTCCAGTTTTAATTGATGGCCATATTAGCATATAAAAGAATCCTCCGATTGCTGCAATTGCTACAACTGTTACAACTGTCATATTTAATTCGCCTGTCGCTTCTTTCATATATAAAATTCCTCCTTTATTTTTCTATCTTTATTATAACCAACTATTTAAAAAATAGCAATTAATTTTCAAAAAAGTTATTGTTATGTTTATTTAATTAACAATTATTTGACACTAAAATTATCTGTATAGCCAAAAAATAATGGTAATTAACCATTATTATTGTTATAAATCCATCATTTGTAAAACAGCAAATATTAATAATACCATTACTCCTAAACCAGTAGAAATAAGCATACTCATTGTTTTACTTTCCATTTTATCTAAACGATTTTTATATTTTGTTTCTCTGGCCTTTTGTTGTAAGTTAGAAATTGTTCTTGAAAACATCAACATTTGTTCTTGTTTACGATCTTGACTACCTAAACTTAACCGATATAATAAACGCATCATTCGCATTGAATCTCGAACCGGATATTTTTTAGCAAAATTCATATAAGGTTCAATTGAATCATTACCTGAATTTATTTCTTTAATCATTTCTTGTAAACCATCTTTAAAAATATCTGGAGCATCAACTATACTTTTACCAATTGCTACGGGAACTGTATAGTGTTGAATTAAAATTTCAATACTTTTTAAATAATGAGGTAACATACTATCAATATAGAAAATGTGTTTTTTATAATAAGATTTAATATTTGAATAATCAAATTTAAAAATTAAATAACCTACTACAAAAGATATCAATATTTTTAAAGCATCTAGACTTTGAATAAAGAAAAATAAACAAATAACGATTGCTAATAAGCCATTTCTAATTCTTTTAACAAACAAAGCATCAGCACTAACACTATCGCCATATTTGGCTCTTACATAAAAATCCCAATCATCTTCTTTTAATTTTCTAAAAAGATAAAAGTTATCATTAATAAATTCTTTAACGTTCATTTGCCCATTATAACTCATAACGAAGAAAATAATTAAGGCTAGTAAAATTATTTCTATTTGCATTATTCAGCCCCCACATTTTCATTATAATATTTTTCGCCAGATATAACGAAGAAAATATTAATTATTATTATAGCGTGTAATATTATCTGAACATACCATATTTCTAATAGTTCAATGTAATTTTCTTTACCTAACATAAATTCAACTACAACTACTAAAAAGAATAAAACAACCGCAAATGTTAAAAAACGTTTATGGAAATTTTTACGATCCATTTGGTCACGATATACACCTTCAACCAAGGCATCGATATCCATTGACATATTTTCTAAAGATTCACCAGCATCACGAGCACCTTCTTTAGTAATTTGTAAAAATAATTGATGCATATTTTTAACCATATAAAATGGATATTTACTATTAAAATACTCGATTGATTCATCAATTGTTCCATTTTGATAAGATAAATCAATCATTTTTTTTATGTCTCCTAAAACAGGTTCTTCAATAATTCCGGAATCTCTTACACCCTCTAAACTTTTAACAAAACTTTGAGTTGTATTAAATTCCATTATAACGTTAGTTGTATAAGTTTGAATTTGTTCAAATATAAATTCACTATATACTCTTTGACAACGCATATAAGCAAGATAAGGGATAAAAGCAATAGTTGCTGCAGCATAAACTAATGCCCATATTAAACTATAAAAGTAAAAATAACCAATTATACCAGCAAAACCACCAAGCATTATTACTTGAGTTAAATATTGCCTTGGGGTATATTCTTCACCTAATTCTTTACTTTTTTCTCTTACCACTTTAAAAGAATATGGTGCATATTTATCATATATATTTCCTACTTTACTAGTAACATCTTTATATGATTTACCATTTCGATATAATATAACCGCAATCGCTAAAACTAATAATATAATTAATTCTGGTAACGTTCTCATTTATGCACCTTCTTTCCTTATAATAAATCAATAACAACATTGTTATCTATTGGAGAAGTTGTATCACTTGGTGTATTTTCTGCTTTAGGAACTTCATTAGTTGGATTTTTTGGTTGTTGTTTGGCTTCTTCTTCACGACTATTTTCTTCTTCAACACTAACAAATAAATTATCTTTTAATGTAACTCCCTGACTACTTAAATATTCCTTTAAATATTTGGTTGGATTATTAAAATGAATAGCGCCATCCAAGTTCTTTTTATAAATAACATTGGCACCAGCATTATTATCTTCATCAACATAAAATTCACATACTTCAACAATTTCCCGTTGAAAACGACCAAGTTCAGCACTCATATAGCCTTTTACGTGAATTGCTAATTGAACATAACGGTGAATTGACTTTAAAAATTGGTCAATATCTTGGTTAGATTCTAGCAATGCATATAAACGCATTGGAACATTAATTGCTCTATCAGAGTGGATTGTTGAAATAATATTATGTCCAGAAGAAATAGAATTTCTAACTGAAGTAACTGCCTCAGCGGAACGAACTTCGGATAGTAAAATCCAACGTGGGTTTTGCCGCATGCAGGCTACTAAAACATCAGAATATGAAGCAATATTATTGGTCTTCATGGCTACAATATCTCGATGAGGAAATATTTTATCCAAGTGCAATTCTAGCGTATCTTCAATCGTAATTATTTTTTCATTTTCTTTCGTATGACTAGCTAAATATTTAACAAGTTCGGTTTTACCAGAACCAGTTTCCCCCGAAACAATTATATTGCAGTGGCCTTCGACACAGGTCATTAGAAAATCATGTAAATTTTCCGTAACATATTGTTCACTCAATAATTTTTCTTTATTAAGCCGAATTTTCGCCGGCGTTTTTCTGATGGTACAAGAAATACCATTCGTGGCTATCGAATCATGGATAAAATTAAGCCGAAGTTCCGCCGATTCGGCATCCAAAAAAGGATGAG
>CANRCL010000073.1 GCA_947629115.1 uncultured Bacilli bacterium
AAAAGAAAATATATAGAAAAATATAGATAAATAAAAGAAAAAACAGGTAGTTTGTATATAAACTATGCACACTACCTTTGCTTAAAAGGAGGAATGTTATGGAAAATGAAAGAAAAGTAGAGATGGAAGAATTAGTTAATTATGCTAAACAATATGGTTTTATCTATCAAGGAAGTGAAATATATGGTGGTCTTGCTAATGCTTGGGATTATGGCCCTTTAGGAAGTTTACTTAAACAAAATATCAAAAATATTTGGTGGAAAAAATTTATTCAAGAAAGTCCTTATAATTATGGATTAGATTCAGCCATTTTAATGAATCCAAAAGTATGGGTTGCATCAGGTCATGTCACAAATTTTGCCGACCCTTTAATTGATTGTAAACATTGTAAAAGTCGTTATCGGGCTGATAAACTTTTAGAAGACGCTACTAATGGGGAAATAACAGGTGAGGGCTTAAGTGATAAAGAATTAGTAGAGATAATAAAAGAAAAAGATATTGCTTGTCCAAAATGTGGAAGTAAAGAATTTACCGATATTCGTAAATTTAATCTTTTATTTGAAACTAGTCAAGGAGTTACTGAAGAGGCTAAAAGTAAAATCTATTTAAGAGGAGAAACGGCTCAAGGAATATTTGTTAATTTTAAAAATGTAGAAAGGAGTATGCGGGCTAAATTACCTTTTGGTATTGGCCAATATGGTAAAAGTTTTCGGAATGAAATAACGCCAGGAAATTTTATTTTTCGGACGAGAGAATTTGAACAAATGGAATTAGAATTTTTTTGTAAACCAGATACTGATTTAGAATGGTTTGGTTTTTGGAAAAATTATTGTTTAGATTTTTTAAAATTAATTGGTTTAAAGAAAGAAAATTTAAGATATCGTGACCATAAAAAAGAAGAATTAGCCTTTTATAGTAAAGCCACAACAGATATTGAATATTTATTTCCCTTTGGTTGGGGAGAACTTTGGGGTATTGCTGATCGAACTAATTATGATTTAAAAGTTCATATGGAACATTCTGGTGAAGATTTAAGATATTTAGACCCGGAAACTAATGAAAAATATTTACCTTATGTTATTGAACCATCAGTTGGAGTTGACCGCTTGTTATTATGTTTATTAATTGATGCTTACCATAAAGAATTAGTTGATGATGAAGAAAGATTAGTTTTAAAATTGCATCCTGCTTTAGCCCCAATAAAAGCCATAATTCTTCCTTTAGTAAAAAAACTTCATAGTACTAAAGCAAATGAAATATATACTAATTTAGTTAAATATTTTCCTTGTTCTTATGATGAGTCTGGTTCAATTGGCAAAAGATATCGCCGGAGTGATGCGATTGGAACACCTTTTACTATTACTGTAGATGATAATACTTTAAATGATAAAACTGTTACTATTAGAAATCGTGACACGATGGAACAAATAACTTTAAAAATTGATGAAATAAAAGATTATATTGAGAGTAAAATAGTCTTGTAAAAATGCTATTTATTTGATAGAATAAGGATGTAGTTTAGAATAAATGGAGGATAATTATGGCACTTGGTAAATTAAAAAATTTATTTAAAGATGATGAAGATTTAGAAAATATGGAAACTGACGACGAATATTATTCTGTATCTGAAAGTGAAGCCTTAAAAGATGCAGATAAAGTTGGTAATAAAATGATTCTTTTAGAACCAAGGAGTTTTTCAGAAGCCCAAGCAATTGCGGACCATTTAAAAAATCGTAATAGTGTAGTTGTTAATTTAAAAAGAGTGACTTCACCACAAGCAAAAAGAATTATTGACTTTTTAAGTGGTTGTATTTATGCAATAACTGGTAATATGCAAAAAATTGGTGTTGGTATATATTTATGTACACCAAAAAATGTTAATGTTCAAGGTAAAATAACTGATGATAATGAAAAAGCAAAAAATGGGGCTGAAGACGAATTAGAATATTAAAAGAATGGTTGTGATTTAGTTGAGAAAATTTACTAATAGTTTTCCAGGATATAATAAAGGCGAAGTTAATTCTTTTGTTCAAAATGTGACAACAGAATATGAAAGTATGTTAAATAACTTAAAAGATAGAGATAAAGAAATAGAAAGTTTAAAACAAGAATTAAGTCGCTATAAAAATTTAGAAAACACTTTAAATCGAGCAATTTTAATTGCTGAAGAATCTAGTCAAAACATTAAAAAATCATCTATTGAAGAGGGAAGAGTTATTGTTGAAGAAGCCAAAAGAAATGCTTCAAGAATAATTAATAATGCTTTAATTAGAGCCGAAAAAGTGGAAACAGAAGCAACTAAATTACAAAAACAAGTAAGAGATTATAAGAGAAAATATAAAGATTTATTAGAAGAACAACTTAATGATATTGAAAGAATGGAAATTGATAAACTAGTGTAGTCTTCTACACTTTTTCTTTACTATCTTTTTAAATAATAGTATACTTGATAGTAGAATATAATTGTATGGAGGTATTAATGAAAGATTTAAAAATTAGAATTATAAGTATAGTAGTAGCCCTTATAATTTTAATACCAATTATATATATAGGTGGTTTTCCTTTTGCTATTGCATCTGGCGTTTTAAGCATTTTGGCTTATAAAGAAATTTTAGATTTAAAAAAATCTCATAAAGAGATACCCTTTATTGCTTCTTTATGTGGCCTTATATCTTTGCTTTATTTAGTACTTGGCAATTATGGTGTTAATACTTTAGATTATGCAGTTAGTTTTTCGCGGCTTTTAATACCTTTTATATTAGTTCTATTACCAACTGTTTTATATAATAAAAAAGAATATTTAACTACTGATGCTTTTTATTTATTAGGTACTATATATTTAATCGGTTTTCTTTTTAATTTATTAATTTTAATTCGTAATATTAATCTTAATTTATTAATTTATTTATTAAGTGTAACAATTTTTACAGATATATTTGCTTATTTAATAGGATGTTTAATTGGTAAAAATAAATTAAAACCAACAATTAGCCCGAATAAAACTTGGGAAGGAACAATTGCAGGGTTAATCGGAGGGAGTTTAGTATCTTTAATAATTTATCATAATTTAATTGCGCCGATTAATTTTAAAGTAGTTTGTTTATCAATAATATTATCTATTGTAGGGCAAATTGGTGATTTATTTTATAGTAAAATTAAACGGGAAAATGAAATTAAAGATTTTTCTAATATTATGCCTGGACATGGCGGCATATTAGATAGATTAGATAGTTTATCATTTGTAATATTTACGTATGTAGTAATAATTTGGTTCATATAAGGAGAGTGATTACATTATGTGGATATTAACTTTATTATTATTTATCTTTATTTTAGGAATTATTGTTTTAATTCACGAATTAGGACATTTTTTATGGGCTAAAAAATTTGGTGTTTACATTTATGAATTTTCCATAGGAATGGGTCCTGTAATATTTTCTAAAAAAGGTAAAAAAGATGGAATAACTTACAATATTCGAGCATTACCTATTGGTGGTTTTGTATCAATGGCTGGTGAAGTCTATGAAGATGATAAAAAAATACCCAAGGATAAATGCTTATGTAATAAACCTATTTGGCAAAGAATAATTGTAATGGCTGCTGGAGTTATCAACAACTTTATTTTAGCATTAGTACTTTTATTTGTGATGGCTTTATTTTGGGGAAGTCAATCACTAGAACCTAAAATTGAATCAGTTGAAGAAAATTACCCTATGGCAAATGAGGGAATAGTTAAAGGCGATGTTATTGTAGCCATTAATGATAAACATATAACAACTTGGGATGAGGCTCAAATACTTTTATATTATAAAAATGATAAGGATTATTATAAATTTACAATAAGACATGAAAATGGTGAAGAAGAAGATTATAAATTAAAACAAAAAGAAAAAATTAATGAAGATGGTTCTAAATCTTATGTTTTTGGAGTAGTTATTAGTCAAGAAGAAACACATGGTTTATTAAATAAAATAAGATATGCTTTTGAAAAATTCTATGCTGTTGTTTCTTCTATGTGGTTAACAATTGCTGGATTAGTAACGGGCAAAATTTCTTTGGATGCTTTATCAGGTCCAGTTGGAATTTATACAGTAGTTGGAGAAACAGCCAAAATGGGAATCGATTATGTAATTTATTTAATTGCTTATTTATCTATTAATGTAGGAGTTATTAATATTTTACCATTCCCAGCCTTTGATGGAGGAAGAATTTTCTTCTTATTAATCGAAAAAATAAAAGGTAGTCCAGTTAATCAAAATTTTGAAAATTGGTGTCATACCATTGGATTTATTCTGTTAATGATTTTAATTTTATTTGTTTCCATTAATGATATTATAAAACTATTTTAGATGTGCATTGAGTCACATCTTTTTCTTTAGTGAAAAGTAAGTGTCTATAAGTAAAGATATTGTCAATAAAATTACGTAATAATTTTATAAATGTGCTATAATATATTTGTTCTTGTAGCTCAGGTGGATAGAGCGTACGCCTCCGACGCGTAAGGCCGAGGGTTCGAATCCCTCCAAGAACACCATATTAATTGACAATTCAAAATTATTGTGTATAATAACATTCAATATTTTATGTAAAACGAGAGGGTTTGATTATATTGAAAAAAATTGATGAGAAGTTAAAGATAAAAATTTCAAGAGTATGTGCTGGGGTAGCCGCTACTCTTATTTTAGCCGTTGCTATTAATAGTTGTAGTAAAAATAAAGAAAAAGAAAATATAGATGATGTTCATAATTCATTACCTGTGGAAGATACTTTACCTTTAGAAACACCAAAAGTAAGTGCTAGTATAAAACCTACTTTAAGACCAACAGTATCACCAACAGAATTTATTGCCAGTCCAGAAGTGACAGAAAATTTAGAAACACCAGAACCTGTTGAAACAGAAGAACCTAATATACCGGATGTTGTACCAACTGAAAGACCAAGTGCTAAGCCAACAGAGAAACCAAGTCCAACGTTAAAACCAACACCAAGTGTTAAACCAACTGAAGAACCAAGTCCAACCGTAAAACCAACGCCAACAGTTAAACCAACGGAAGAACCAAGTCCAACACCAACAACTCCCGTTGAATGTAAACATAGTTATTCGACTAGAGAGATTTATCCTGAAGATTTAAATCCGGATATTTGTTATACAGTAGAAACTTATTGTACTAAATGTGGTAAAGTGACATCTCAATATCATGAAAGTCATAATCTTGGCACACCGAGATTTTTTGAAGAAACTTCTGTTTTAATTAGTGAATGTACAAATCCAAAATGTAATTATCAAAAAGTAGAGCCACACAGTCATGAATATCATGTAAATAGTTATGATGATGTACAAGAAACACTCATTTGTGATGGTTGCGGTCAAACAATGACAAGAGAACACGAATTAAGTTTTGGAGAATGGGGCAGCTGTGCAAATTGCGATTATTCAAAAGAACCGGCACATAACCATACTGAAGCAACTCGTTATGAATTATTACCAACAGAAAGTCAAGATATGGATAGATGCTATAAGATTATTACTTATTGTAGTGATTGTTCAGAAATACTTTCTGAGTCATATGGGGGACATAATTTTTATGTTACATCTTCTACTGTAAGAGGAACCCTTTATGCTTGTAGTTATGAAGGATGCTCATATAGTTATTTTGAACCCAAAACATTAGATCCCAATCTTAATCAAGGGCCATCAATTGATGAAGAACAAGAAATAAATAATATTAATTATATAAATACTGAAAGTGAAAAATTAACATTAGTAAAAAAGAATGAAAGTGTGAAAAGTTTTATGGAAAACAAGTAACACAAGAAAAAAGATATTAAAATGAAAGTTTTAATATAAATCT
>CANRCL010000074.1 GCA_947629115.1 uncultured Bacilli bacterium
TTACTATTGATATTGTTTCTAAAATAACAGAATTAAAACATCAAGATTATAATGGGAAAAGAGTTATGATCCGTATAAAAGATAAGTTCGGTTATGAAATAAATACCAAACTAGATATTGGTGTACATAAAGATTTCGAAATCGAACAAGATGAATATTGTTTTAATTTAGATGTATTTAATGAAAGTGTAAATCTTCTTATAAATTCGTGTGAGCAGATTTTTGTAGAAAAAATGAAGTCATTATTAAAGTTAGGATATATTTCTTCAAGATATAAAGATGTACTAGATTTTTATTATTTAATAAATAATTGCAATATGAATAAGGAAAAGTTAGAAAGTTATTTTAAAAAATATATTTTTGATGATAGCAATATGCTAGAAAATAACACAGAAGATATTTTTAATAGATTAAAAAAGATATTCAATAGAACAGATTTTAAAAATAATTTTGATTCAATTAGAAATAATTGGTTAGAATTGCCAATAGAAGAAGTAACTGATAATATTCTTAAATACATGTTTGAATTTTTAGTTACAGTTTAATGGTATTGTGAGGCTTTATGGATTTAGATATAAAAAAAGACAAATATATAATAGTTGAAATAATCCCCAATCATTCAAATAGTAAAATTGGAGATATAGTCCAAATATCGGCTTTAAAGATTGAGGGTTTAAAACTTATTGAACGGTTTGATTATAGACTTGATTTAAATAAAATAGAAAATGAGGATTTAAAACAGATTTTAAATTATGATACTAACATGTTTAAAATTGTTAAAAATCCTAAAAAGATAATAAATGATTTTGAAAAATTTATTGAAGATTTACCTTTATTAATAATTGATAATAGTTATACTTTAAGCTATTTGGAGGTTTTTAAAAATAACAAAGAATCAGTTTTTAAGTATCTTGGATTAAATTTCAGTGAAGATATATTTGATAAATTAATTACGAAATATCAATTAGAGCCGTCTAATCATTTAGTAGATTTACTTTATGAAAGCTTACTATTTGAGTATAAATAGTATCTTTTTTATTTGAAAGAAATATGATATTATTAATTTAGATAGGTGATTGATGTTATGAATAAAAATAATATTATTAAAAAAAGTATAATTAGTTCTTTAATTTTTATTTTATTTGTAACAGTTATTTTTATCTATATTTTTCAGAAAATTGAATTTAAGACGGTTTTAGAAATTTTTAAAAATAGTAATAAACTATATTTGTTTTTGGCTTTTCTTTGTATGTTTTGTTTTAGTATAGGAGAAGCTTTAAATATAAAAAGAACTTTAAAGTTATTAAAAAATAAAGTTAGTTTTTTAAGAGCTTATAAATATGCATTAGGTGGTTTTTTTGTATCTTCAATAACTCCTAGTTCATCAGGAGGAGATCCTATGCAACTTTACTTAATGACAAAAGATAAAATTTCAGTTAGTCATTCAGCTATTGTTTTACTTACTAAACTTTTAGTTTTTCAATTTGTTGTAATTACAATTTCATTATTTAGTTTTCTGTTTTGCCATTCTTTATTTTCAAATATAGGAATAGTTAAGTATATAATATATTTAGGTTTATTTTTAAATACTTTAGTTTGTATTATTTATTTTTTATTGATTTTTTATAAACGAATAATAATTTATTTAGTAGATTTACTTTGTAAATTATTAAATAAATTTCATTATAAAAAAACAGAAGTTTTTAAAGAAAAAATTGAGACTCAAATAAATGAATATCAAAAGGCGTCTGTTATTTTAAGAAAAAATCCTAAAATTTTTATTTTAAATTTATTAACAACATATATTCAAATGTTATTATATTATAGTATTTCTTATTTTGTTTATTTAGCTTTTGGATTAACAAAGAGTAGTATTTTGGTTTTTGTTGCTATTCAATCAGTTTTATTTATTTCCGTTTCTTTTTTACCATTTCCAGGAGCTGTTGGAGCAAGTGAAGCAACTTTTATGAGTTTATATAAATCTATTTATGGAGCTAATGTTTTAGGAAGTGCTATGATTATTACAAGATTCATAAACTTTTATCTTTTTGTTTTCTATTCAGGAGTTGTTTTGATAATTTCCTTATTAAGACAGAAGACTAGTAATAAAAATTTATAAAATTATCATTTATTTTACACTAAAATACTTTGCTAACCAAAATTGGTATTTGAATTAAAAAAAGTAGAAAGTCAAAAGAATGTCTTTCTATTTTCTTTTTAAGGATTTTACTATATAATTAATTTAGAGGTATAATATGGAATTTTTAAAAGAAATAAAAGAAAAAACTTTATTGCTAGTTGAAGATAACTTAAAGAATAAAATTTTAGAAAATATCGAAAAAGAAAATCAATTAATAAACATAAAAATCATGACACGAAGTGAATTTATAAAACATTATTTTTATGATTATAATGAAGAAACAATATATTATATTGCAAGAGAATATCATACTAATTCTAAAAATGCTAAAATCTATTTAGAAAATATGAAATATGTTAATTACTTAAAAGATGATAATTCTAAAGTAAAGTTTTTAAAAGAACTATATCAAGATTTAAAAGAGAAAAAGTTAATTATTGTTGATGATTTTTTTAAAGATTACTTAAAGACTATTAAAATAAAAGTTATTTTAAGTAAAAAAATAGAACCTTTTTATATAAAAATTTTAGAAAATTATGATGTTAGTTATGAATCAATTACTAAAGTTACTAAAGATATAAAACCAAGTATTTATAATTTCAAAGATATAAATTTAGAATGTTCTTTTGTTTTTGATAAAATATCTTCTTTAATAAAAAATGGTATTGAAATAAATAAAATTAAATTAATAGTATTAGGTAATGAATATAATTCTTTTTTAGTAAGATTTAGTAAATTATATAAAATTAAAATAAATGATATAGAAAAATATAGTATATATGGAACAGAAGCTGTAGCAAATGTTTTAAAAATGATTGAAAATAATAAAACTAAAGAAGATATATTAGCTTTTTTAAGTAAAAAGTTAAATAAAGATATTTATATGCAAATATTTAATATTTTAAATCGTTACTATTTTGTAGATGATTTTAAACTAGTAATAGATTTAATCAAAGAAGATTTTAAAAATACTAATTACAAATTACCAAAATATCAAGAAGCTTTAGAAATAATTCCTTTAAATTCCTTTTTAATAGATGATGATAATTATGTATTTATGCTTGGTTTTAATTTAGAAAATATTCCTAAAACATATAAAGATATTGATTATTTAACTGATGATTTAAAGAAAAAAATTGGATTATTTACAAGTTTAGATAAAAATATCAATGAAAAAGAAGAAGTTTTATATCATATAAAAAATATTGAAAATTTAATTATAACTTATAAAAAATTTGATCCTTATAATAGTTTTTTTCCATCTAATTTAATTGAAGAATTAGGAAATAGTTTAACTGTTACAACTTCTTTAAATGAAACTTCTAATTTATATAATAAAATTAAACTTACTATGAAGCTTGATAATTTATTAAAATATGGAGAAGAAGAACCTGAAACAGCTTTATTGTTAAACAATTATAAAGATATTGATTATTTAACATACAATAATAAATTTAAAGGAATCAATGAAAAAATAAATAATATTAAATTATCCTATACATCTCTTGATAGCTTTTATCATTGTAAATTTAGATATTATATTGATAGTATTTTAAAATTAAATATATATGATGATAGTTTTAAGATTTTTATTGGAAATTTATTTCATTTTGTTTTATCGAAAATGTATTTAGATAATTTTAATCTTGAAGATGAATATCAAGAATTTATTAAAGATAGAACTTTTTCTAAAAAAGAAGAATTTTATTTAAGTATACTAAAAGAAGAATTAATTAAAGTTGTTGATGTTTTAAAATATCATTATTCATTAACAGGACTTACAAATGTAAAAACCGAAGAAGAAATAAATTTGAAAATAGGAGGATATAACTTTAAAGGTATTATTGATAAAATAATGTATAAAGAAAAAGATGGAACTACTTATGTTAGTTTAATTGACTATAAAACAGGAACACCAAAGATAGATATGACTAACTTAAAATATGGAATTGATATGCAATTACCAATTTATGCTTATTTAATCAAAAAAAGTAATTTGTTCTTAAACCCCAAAATTGTTGGTTTTTACTTTCAAAAAATAATTGAAGAACCTTTAAGTTTTAATCTTGGAAAAAGTTATGAATGCCAAGAAAAGGAAAAATTAAAGTTACAAGGTTATACAATAGATGAAGAGTATCCTCTTTCTATTTTTGATTCTAGTTATGAAAATAGTGAGATGATTAAATCAATGAAAATAACTAGTAAAGGTTTTGCTTACTATTCTAAAGTTTTAACAGAAGATGAAATTGATAAATTAGTTTCAATAGTTGATGCTAAAATAAAAGAAGCTTTTAAAGAAATTCATGAAGCTAATTTTGAAATTGATCCTAAAATAATTGGCAAGGATGATATTGGTTGTAAATATTGTAAATATGCTGATTTATGTTTTAAAACTGGAAGTGATTTAAAATATTTAAAAAAAGAAGAAGATTTATCTTATTTAGGAGATGATATAGATGACAAAGTGGACTGATGAACAAGAATTAGCAATTACAAAAAGTGGAATGAATATAATTGTTTCAGCTGGAGCTGGGAGTGGTAAAACAGCGGTTTTAACTGAAAGAGTTATTAGAAAACTTAAAAATGGTGAAGATGTATCTAGACTTTTAATTTTAACATTTACAAATGCTGCTGCTAAAGAAATGAAAGGTCGAATTCGAGAAGCTATTATAAAAGCTGATTTAAAAGAACAATTAATAAAACTAGATTCAAGTTATATAACTACATTTGATAGTTTTTCTCTTTCTATTGTAAAAAAATATCATTATTTATTAAATATAAGTTCTAATGTTGAAATAGCCAATGATTTAATTTTAAAATGGAAAAAAGAAGAAATATTAGATTCTATTTTTGAAAGATTATATAATGAAGAAAATAAAGAATTTTTAAGATTTATTAAAGATTTTACAACAAGAGATGATGAAAAAATTAAAAAAAATATTTTAGATATTTATGATAAGATGGATTTAAAATATGATAAAATTTCGTATTTAGATAATTATAATTCTACTAATTTAAGTGAAAAATTTATAAATCAAAGTATTTTAGAATTTGAAAGTTTATTACAAGAAAAAATTTTAAAAATTAAAGAAAATTTAGCAGAACTTGAATTAATAGTTGATGGTGATTATTATAATGATTTATATGATTCTTTAAAACCTATTTTAGAGGGAGTAGACTATGATGTTATCAAAAAGGCTTTAGAAGATATTAAAATGCCAAGACTTCCTAGGGGATTTTCTGATGCTAAAAAATATAAAGATAAAATAAAAGATTTAATTGATAAATTAAAAAATATGATGATTTATGAATCTAAATCTGATATATACAATTCTATTCTTTTAGCTAATAAAAATGTTTCAATTATTATTGATATTATAAAAGAATTAGATAAAAGTTTTGTTGATTTTAAGAATAAAAATGAATTATATGATTTTACAGATATTGCTAAACTTGCTATTAAAATTGTTTTAGAACATAAGGAAGTTGCTTTAGAACTTCGAGATTATTTCCATGAAATATTAATTGATGAATACCAAGATACTAGTGATTTACAGGAATTATTTATAAGTCAAATTGCTAATAATAATGTATATATGGTAGGGGATATTAAGCAGTCAATTTATAGATTTCGTAATGCTAATCCTAATCTTTTTAAAGATAAATATAATGCTTATCAAAATAATACTGGAGGA
>CANRCL010000075.1 GCA_947629115.1 uncultured Bacilli bacterium
TGCCAATAAGTTTTTAAGCCTTTTTTACCACCAGCAAGGAAAACATATAATGAATATAAAACAAAATAGACTACAACACAGACAATGGTATATATTATAAAGGTTTTTAAGAAACCAACGGCAATAGTACTACCATAAGTTCCAATTAATGCTGCAAAATAACATCCTAACCCAATTGGAGCATAATACATAATAATATTAACAATATTTAAAACTATATCATTAAGACTAAATAAAACTTTGGCTACGGCTTCACCTTTTTCTTTACTCATTCTTGTGGCTAATCCAAAGATTATAGCAAAAAGTAATAATGGAATAATACTATCTTTACTAAGTAAAAGGTTAAAATCATTTACTGTTAATAAATTAGCAGTTCTTTCTAATAATGATAAATCAGTATCAATTACGGTATCATTATCTAATAATTCTAATATTTTATTTTCATCTTTAGTATCAACTAATTTAAATGATTTAGTAACACCTACTCCAATTACTGCTGATACAACTGACATTATTACAAAAGCCACTACTATTCTAACCATTATTTTACCTAATCTTTTAGGACTTTTCATCTTAATAATAGCAGTTGTAATTGTTAAAAAGATTAATGGTACTATAACAACAAACATTAAATTAATAAAAATATCTCCTAGTGGTTTTAACACTGTGGCATCTTCTTTAAAAATAAGTCCAATTATCGCTCCTAGAATAATTGCTCCTAGTAAGATAATCGTTCCCCGATAATTTTTCAAAACTTTCTTCATACTTCCTCCTACTAAAAATTATATTATAGTTATTTTAATTATTTATAAACAAAAATACTCACTATTTTTCATTTTCACTCACATATCACTCAAATTAGTAGTATAATAAAAGTATGAAAAGAAAATATGTAAAATTAAATGATAATTATAGTCATTTAGCCCTAGGAAATATTATTAATACGATTAAAGATGTCAGTAAAAATAAATCATCAGCAATTCAAAGCGAAGTTTTTTGTGCTATTTTTAATCTCGATTATATTAATGAATCAACTGTTAATAATTATTGTATTGGTTCAAGAAGTATAGGTAATGATTATAAACAAATTTATATTAATTTAAAAAAGAAATATCAAAATGATAAAGATACTTTTATTGACATTATCGATAATATTCTCTCTTTAACGGAAGGAACTATTTATGATATTAAAAACATTAACTTAATTAATAATAATTCTAGTTTAAAAAATATTTGTCATACTTTATATAATATAAGTAAAAATGACTTCTATGTTCCATTAGATATTTTACATAAATTTAAAGATTTATTAGAAAAAGAACAATATTATGAATTATTTAGTGAGTTATTAATTTATGCTATTTTAGATAGTAAACAACCTTTATATGAAGATGAAAAAATTAAAAATACCGTTGAAACTTTATTAGAAAATACTGATATTTCAGTTAATGATTTACAAGATTTTTTAATTTTAGAACTTAATGAAGGCATTAGTTTTAGCCATTCTTTAATTAAACTTGCGAGTATTGGTAATCCTTATGCTTGTTATCATTTAGCAGTTATGGAATATCGTGGTGAATTTAGTGGTACCCCAAGATATGATAAAGCCTATGAATATTTTAAAATTGCCGAATTACATAATCATCCCTCTTCTTGTTGGATGATTGGAAATATGATTATGCAAAATAAAATTGGTAATCAAGATTATAAAGAAGCAATTAAATATTTTGAAAAAGCCAAAGATTTAGGTAGTGTTGCAGCAATTAATTCTTTAGGAATTTGTTATCAAAAAGGTTTAGGAGTTTCTAAAAATGAACAAAAGGCTTTAGAATATTTTGAAGAAGCAGTCAAGAAAAATTATGCCTATGCTTATAATAATTTAGGTAAATATTATGAAGATGAAAAAGATTATGAAAAGGCTAAAGAATATTTTATAAAAAGTGCTAATCTAAAAGAAAGTTATGCTTGTAATAAAATGGGAGAATTTAAAAGGAAAGAGGGAAAAACTAAAGAAGCATTTTTATACTATAATGAGGCTTTAGAAAGTACTTTAAGAGAAACTACCCCTTGGGCATATTATAATTTAGCCAAATATTTTTATTTAAATGGTGAATTACAAAGTAACACTCCTAAAAATTTAGAAAAAGCCATTGCATACTTTGAAAAAAGTCAAACATTAATTGAATCTTTAGTTGAACTATTATTTATATATTATAAATTAAATAATCAAGATAAAATAAATTATTATAAAAAATTGATTGAAATGCATCCTAGTTTTAATGCTAATTATAAAAAGTTAATTGAAGATAATTTAAAAGAAATAAAAGAAAAATTAGAAATAATTATTCCATAGAAAAGTTCTTTTCTACTTTATTTTTAACTATTATTGGTTGTGATTTTGCTAAAAATACTAACTGTTATAAAAACGTACATATTCATCAAATTCGTAATGGTGTCAAAGTTAGAGTCCTTTCTTTATTCAACACTGGTTTAACTTTAATTAAACTTGCTTTTAATTCTCTTAAATATATTCGCATTCCTTATTCTTTTATCTTATATGATTCTTAACTTTTTCAAAATTTATCTTTCTATTTCATTCAATTTTTATTGAATTAATTTTTTCATGTCTTATTTTTATCATTTAACTTAAAAAACAGTAAAATCGTTGACCTTTGGTCGCACTTTTTTACTGTCTTTTCCTTTTATTTTCGGCCTTTTTCAAAAACTGTACTCAGTTAAGAAAATATCGTGTAAGGTGTTTCTAATGTCCCCTCGCCAGATAATGATACCGTATTCGATAGATAGAAGACTGGACGCACCGCAGACTTACTCGCCAGAATGTTGGTGCTCACGTAGCCGTTTGAATCCACAATCCGCGCAGTATAAATCCCGCTCGAATTGTAACCCCAACGCGAGATTAACCATTCTAAAGATTTTGAACTATCATTATGGATTATATTTATCCAAGATCTTTTGGCTGCTTCATAATTTTTGGGATTTCCTCCTGGATAAGCGTATAAATAATCATGTATATATTGTAATCCAATATAGGCGTTTACTGTATTTTCCCATGTATATGGTTGTTGGGTGCAATTATTATTGCTTTCATTTTTTTCACAGTGGGTTGTTGGCCCGCCACCAGTTTCTACATTATACATTTTATTACCATCATATAAGTCTGAAGATGTATTTGCCAAATCTATATCTCCATACATCCAATCTTTTTTAACAATGTATGGTTTTAACTGTTCACTTAATGTACTATAAAATGATGTACTATTATAAGTATCACTTCCGTAGTCACTTCCCTCATAATCATTTAATTGATGGAATAAGTCACTATCGGGCCATTCTATATCGGAATACATGTCTGTATGCCATTGCATACTATTTGTTAAAGCAGTCTTTTTTATTACTTTGATTTCTCCATCGTCGGTTATTCCGATTATTCTATATAAGTCATTGCCATTTTCACTACAATCGTCGCCTAAACAAATGTAATTATTTACTTCACCTGTTCCTTGATAACGGTGCATTCCTCCTACTGAAGTGTCTGTTAAAACATTAGCCTTATCATTTTCTTCGGCTATATCTTTATTAGTTGGTTTGGTTCCAACACTACATACTAAATTTTCATTTGTTATATTGATATCTATATCTTTTCCCGCTAATGCTGTTTGGTCGTCTTCTGTATTTTTTAATTCTATTGCTGCTGTCATATCTACATTACTATTTCCAGTTATACTATAATTAACAATAGTTTTATAACCTCCATTATCTCTTGTTTCACTTATTATAGTGGCTAAATCTATTTTATTTGGATTTATTTTGGCTTTATTTCCAGCAGTTTCACTCTTTGAACCTAAATATACTGTCCCATCTCCAGCAGTAATGATATCATAATCTATTGGTTCGTCTTGTCCACTTTCTTTGATACTGGCTGTTATGGTTAAATCACTGGTACAAGTTAAATAGGCTTCTTCTTCAGTACTGCCACTTATTCCCGCAGTTGATACTGTATGGTCTGTTCTATTTTGTTCAAATCTATTTTCTTTTGTTGCTGTTGCCCAATAACTGGTTCCTATTTTTCCTTGAGCCATATCTGTCACTAATAAATCGAGATATAAATTACTTTCTCCAGTTATTGTTGGTACTCTATATTTAGCAAGTTGGTCTGTTTCGCCAGTAAAATTGGTATGTGTTTCTCCATCACTATTATTTGTTATTGAAAAATAAGCAAAGGCTGACCCTATTACTAATAACATAAGTGTTGCTAAACCTATCATTGTTAGGACTATTGTCTTTTTCTTTTCCATAAAACTTACTCCTTTTTTTATTATGTTCAAATAATCAAATATTTATTATATATACGTATTAAGTATAATATATTTTTTCTTCTATTGATATATTATTCTTACCACTTTATATTTACTTGACACAATTTTGCTATCTATTTTTATTATAAAATCCCCCCCCGAAAATCAAGAGGTTATTTCTAATTTCTTTATTATTTGACAAAATTTTACATCAAAAAAACAAAGATTTTTTTAATCTTCGCTTTCCAAAGTATCTAAAACATTTTTAAATGTTTCTTCATTCCAAATTGTAATTCCTAATTCTCTAGCCTTATCATATTTACTACCAGGATTATCACCCACTATGACAACATCCGTCTTTTTACTTACACTTTCTGAAACTGTTCCATTATATTTTTCAATTATTTTCTTTATTTCATCTCTAGCCATAAAGGAAATAGTTCCTGTTAAAACAAATCTTTTACCGGTAATATTTTCATTAACTTCTTTTTTAACACCTAGATATTTCATATTAATATCTAACATTTTTAACTTATCAATTAAATTACGATTTTCTTGAAAATAATTATAAATATTTTCGGCTAAAATATCACCAATATCTTTAATGGCTAATAATTCTTCTTTAGATGCCGCCATTAAATTATCAATATCACCATAATTTTCGGCTAAAAGTTTAGCAGTTTTACTACCCACACCACTTATTCCTAAGCCAAAAATTAATTTATCAACACTATTTTTCTTACTATTTTCAACGGCTTCAATCATATTTTCAAAACTTTTACGGCCAAAACCTTCCAAAGTTAAAATTTCATCTTCATGTTCTTTTAAAGAATAAAAGTCTAAAATACTTTTTAAAAAACCTAAATTATAAAAATCTTCAATTATTTCTTCACCTAAACCATCAATATTCATAGCATCTCTAGAAGCAAAATGGATTAAAGATTCAATACCACGAGCCGGACAATGTTGATTAGGGCAATAATAATCAACTTGACCTTCTTTTTTGATTAATTTAGTATGGCAAATAGGACATTCTTTAATCATTACAAATGGTTTTTCACTACCATTTCTTCTTTCTTTTAAAGCCCCATTTACTTCCGGAATAACATCACCGGCTTTATGAATACTAACCGTATCTCCAATCATAAGACCTAAACTATTAACAAAATCTTCATTATGCAAAGTTGCTCTTCTTATTGTTGAACCCATAACTAACACTGGTTCTAAAACGGCATTAGGAGTAATTTGTCCAGTTCTTCCCACGGTAAAAATAATATCTGTTAATTTAGTTAAAACATCATTATGGGGAAACTTATATGCTACTACCCAACGTGGATATTTAG
>CANRCL010000076.1 GCA_947629115.1 uncultured Bacilli bacterium
GGGATAATTTTGATGCATTATTATACTATGATAAAAAGAAATTAGATAGAGAAATGGGCGAATGGGTAGGTAAAAGAAGCGTTATTAAAGAAATGCTAAAAGAAAATTATAGTAAAAAAGAAATAAAAAAAATATGTAAATTAGACGATAAAGACTTTTCTGAAATGTTAGAAGAAATAGAAAAAGGCTGGTAAAATTGTATATAGCGAAGATAAAAATATCTTCGTTTTTATATTAAAAAATTTTTAAAATTAGGCATTTAATATAGACATAAGTAAAAATAAATGATAATATATTTATATATGAACAAGTGCTCATATAGTTAGGAGTAAGAAATGAAAATTATTAATGAAGATGTAATTATTGATGTTTCAGAATTATTTAAAATTTTTGGCGATTCAACTAGAATTAAAATTATTAATGTTTTAATTGATGATGAATTAAGTGTAGGAGAAATTACAAATTTAGTTGGTATCAGTCAATCGGCGGTATCTCATCAATTAAGAATTTTAAAATCAGCCAAATTAGTTAAGTATAGAAAAGATGGTAATGTTATTTACTATTCTTTAGATGATGAACATATTAAAAAAATATTTGAGTTAGGATGTGAACATATAAATGAACTATAAATTTAAAATAGCCGGTTTGTCTTGTCCAAATTGTGCTAAAAAAATAGAAAATGCTTTAAATAAAAATGAAAATATTAACAATGCTGTTATTAATTTTTCTAAATTGACAATTACATTAGAAAGCCCACTTAAAAATGGAGTTTTAGAATTAGTTAATAGTATTGCCCAAAAGATAGAACCAGATGTTAATATTTTTGTTGAAAATGCCAAAGTTAATAACAAAATAAAATTAGATATCATGAGATTAGTTGGAGGTATTTTATTATTTTTATTAAGTCTAATAATTCCAAATGGTATATTAAAAGAAATATTAATTATATTAGCCTATCTATTATTACTCTTTAGAGTTTTAAAAAGTGCGATTAGAAAATTATTTAATGGTTTTATAATTGATGAAAATTTATTAATAACAATTTCTTGTTGTGGGGCTTATCTTACTCATAATATTCATGAGGGATTAATGGTTATTATTTTATATGAAATTGGTAAAATATTAGAAAGTATAGCCGTTAATAATTCGAGAAAATCTATAAGTGAACTTATGGATATAAAACCATTATATGCTAATTTAAAAAAAGGTGGCAATATTACAAAAGTTCTTCCTAGTGAAGTAAAAGTAAATGATGTTATAGTGGTTAAAAAGGGTGAAAAAATTCCTTTAGATGGTGTTATTATTGAGGGCGAAAGTTTATTAGATAATAAAGCCTTAACTGGCGAAAGTGCTTTAGTAAAAGTAGGAGTTAATGATAAAGTATTATCTGGAGGAATAAATACTGAAGATGTTTTAACTATCAAAGTTAGTAAAAATTATGAAAATAGTACAGTTGCGCAAATTTTATCTTTAGTTGAAAATGCTACGGATAAAAAGGCAAAAACAGAAAATTTTGTTTCCAAAGCCGCTCGAATTTATACACCAATTATTTTGATTTTAGCCATTCTTATTGCGGTATTATTACCTTTAGTTCCTAAAATTACCTTTGCTGATTCAATTTATCGGGCTTTAGTATTTTTAGTTGTATCTTGTCCATGTGCTATTGCTATTTCTGTACCTCTTGCTTATTTTTCTGGTATTGGTGCGTCATCTAAATATGGTATTCTAATTAAAGGTAGTGATTATTTAGAAGCAATGAATAAAATAAAAGAAATTATTTTTGATAAAACTGGAACAATTACAAACAATGAAATAAATAATTATGAATTAGAAATATTAGATAAGAAATATAAAGAAGATGAGATAAAAAGTTATTTTATAAGTGGCGAAGAATTATCTAACCATCCAATTGCTCAAAATATTTTAAGAATTTTTAAAGATAGTAAAAAAGTTAAAATTACAAATTTTAAGGAAATAACTGGAAAAGGAATAACTTTTAAAGTAGGCAAGAAAAATATTCAAATAGGTTCAGCAAAGTTTAATAAAGTTAAAGTAGTAGATAATAGCATTTATCTTTCAATTGATGAACATTTAGTGGCAAAACTAACGCTTGATGATGGCATTAAAAAGGAAGCCGAAGATACAATTGAAGAATTAAAAAAATTAGGTTTAAAAGTTAAAATGTTTACGGGAGATAATAAAGATGTTGCTTTAAGTATTGGCGAAAAAGTAGGAATAAATGATGTTGAATATGAACTTTTACCCCAAGAAAAATTTAGCCTATTAGAAAAAGAAATAAATAATTTTGATGGTAATGTTGCATTTGTTGGTGATGGAATTAATGATGCTCCGGCTTTAAAAATTGCTAAAGTTGGTATCTCAATGGGAAGCATTGGAAGTGATTCAGCAATTGAAGCCAGTGATATTGTTATTATGAATGATAAATTAGATAGTTTATTAACATTAATAAAAATTTCAAAAAAAACTGATATTATTATAAAACAAGATTTAGTTTTTGCTATTGGTGTTAAGTTAAGTGTTTTATTATTAAGTGCTTTAGGAATAGCCACTATGTGGCAAGCCGTTTTTGCTGATACGGGAGTCACTTTACTAGCCATATTAAATACAACAAGAATTTTAAAACATCAATATACATTAAAAAAGAAGAATTAATCATTTAACCGTTTAATTCTTCTTTTTGTTTTTTCGATGTTGAATATGATTTGCAATAATTAATTGTAAACGATACGGAATAAATCTTATTCCAAATATGGCTAACTTCATTTTAAGAGTTGGAATAATAATCATTTTACCTTGAAACATTTTATCAATACCATATTTAGCAACATATTCACTAGAAGCACCTTTAATACTAAATATTCCTTTTGCTACTTGATTAAATTCTGTATTGGTAGGTCCAGGACATAATGTACAAACTTTAACTTTACTTTTACTAACTCTTAATTCTTCATTAATTGCCATCGTTAATTTAGCCAAATAATTTTTAGTAGCATAATAAGTATTAAGATGAGGTCCAGCCATAAATCCAGCACTTGAGGAAACATTTAAGATATAACCATAATCTTTTTGAATAAAATCTTTTAAAAATAGTTTAGTTAAAATATGAGGAGCCTTAACGTTAACATTTATCATTTCTAATTCTCTATTTAAATCAGTATCTTTAAAATCCCCAAATAATCCAAATCCGGCATTATTAATCAATATATCAATATTTTCATTTTTAGTTTTTTCATATAATTTAAAAACATTTTCTTCTTTTTCAAGGTCTAAAATAATTATTTTACTTTTAACATTTAATTCTTTTTGTAGTTCTTCTAATTTATCTTTTCTTCTGGCTACTAAAATTAAATCAATATTTTTACTTGCTAGGTATCTTGCCATATCTCGACCTATACCGGAAGATGCTCCTGTAATTAATGCTTTCATTTTTTCATTTCTCCTTTTAATTCAAATAATATATCTCGAAGTTCCATTGCTCTTTCAAAATCTAACATTTTAGCGGCTTCTTTCATTTCATCTTCAATTTTTTGTATCATATTTATAGCCTCTTTTTTACTCATTTTTTGTTTTTTATCTTTAGTTTCAATTTGATTAGAAATTACTTCTTTAATATCTTTAATAATTGTTTTAGGAGTAATATGATGAATTTGGTTATATTCGTCTTGAATTTTTCTTCTCCGACTAGTTTCATCAATAGCAATTTTCATTGCTTCACTAATGATATCTGCATACATTATAACCATACCATTTTCATTTCTGGCACAACGCCCAATTGTTTGAATTAAACTGCGGTCACTTCTTAAGAATCCTTGTTTATCAGCATCTAAAATACAAATTAAACTTACTTCAGGTATATCAATTCCCTCTCTTAAAAGGTTAATACCTACAACAACATCATAAATTCCAACTCTTAAATCGTGAATAATTTTTAATCTTTCTAATGTTTTAATTTCATTATGTAAATAGGCAACTTTAATTCCTACTTCTTTTAAATAATTTGTTAATTCTTCACTCATTCTAATAGTTAATGTTGTAATTAATACTCTTTCATTTTTTTGAATTCTTTTGTTGATTTCACCAATTATATCATCAATTTGGCCCTCAGTTTTCCGAACTTCAATAATTGGGTCAAGTAATCCAGTAGGACGAATTATTTGTTCAACAACTTGGTTATTGGCTTTTTCTAATTCATAATCTCCCGGAGTTGCTGAAACATAAATTGCATTTTTAATTTTGGATTCAAATTCTGGAAATTTTAAAGGCCTATTATCAAGGGCACTAGGAAGACGAAAACCATAATCAACTAGAGTTTGTTTACGCATTCTATCTCCGTTATACATTCCTCTTACTTGAGGAAGTGTGACATGTGATTCATCGATAACCATTAAAAAATCATCAGGCATAAAATCAATTAAACAAGTTGGAGTGACACCTTCACCTCTTAAGGCTAAATGACGTGAATAATTTTCTACTCCATTACAATAGCCAGTCTCTTTGAGCATTTCTAAATCATAATTAACTCTTTCTTTTAATCTTTGTTCTTCAATAAATTTATTATTTTCGTGAAAATATTTTAAACGTTCTTCTTTTTCTTGTTCAATTCTTTTAATGGCTTCTTCCAATTTTTCGGGACTAGTCACAAAGTGAGAGGCAGGCGAAATAGCAATTGTCTTTTTCGATTCTTTTAATACTCCTGTTAATGGGTCAAAAACCAGTAAACTTTCAACCGTATCATCATCAAGTTCAATTCTAATACCACTTTCTTTTTCATTAACTGGAATAATATCTATTGAACTACCTCTTACTCTAAATGTTCCTCGATGAAAATCTAAATCACTTCTTTCGTAAGTCATATCAACTAATTTATCAATAATTTTATTTCGAGCAATTTTATCTCCAATATTTAAAACTAACATATTTTTTTCATATTCATCTTTTTCACCAATACCATAGATACAAGAAACAGATGCAACAACTATAACATCGCGGTAGTTAATTAAAGCACTGGTTGCACTATGTCTTAATTCATCTATTTCATCATTTATGGAAGCATCTTTTTCAATGTAAGTATCACTTGATGGTACATAAGCCTCGGGTTGGTAATAGTCATAGTATGACACAAAATATTCTACGTGATTATTAGGAAATAGTTCTTTAAATTCAGAGTATAGTTGACCTGCTAAAGTTTTGTTATGGGCTAAAACTAAAGTTGGTTTATTAACTTCTTTAATAACATTTGCTATTGTAAAAGTTTTACCAGTACCAGTTGCTCCCAATAATACTTGATGTTTTTTATTTTCTTTTATTCCATCAACTAGTTCTTTAATTGCTTTCGGTTGGTCTCCACTTGGTTTATATTTACTTACTAAATCAAACATAATTGCCTCCTTGCTAATAGTATTAAACAAAATAATTTATTTATCATTATTTTATCATTATAGGTATGTTTTTTCTATAAAAAGTAATAGTTTAATTAATATTTAAAATTCATTGTAGTCTTTTTATAAGGTGAATTCTCAAAGTAAAAGCAACTAGCAATTTCAGCAATTAAAAGACAAAAGTAAAAGCAATTAAAAAATCGGTT
>CANRCL010000077.1 GCA_947629115.1 uncultured Bacilli bacterium
ATCGGAAATATGGCCTATGGAGGAGTAAAATCCTGCGAAGTAGGAAATAAAAGCCGTGAGGCTTTTAGGAGAAAAACAAAATAATTTTAATTATTGAGTTTTACTTTTTGTTCTTATCCATAATTTAAAAATAAAATATTATATTAGATATATGGACGATTTTGTTTTAATCCATCAAGATAAAGATAAACTTAAGGAAGCCTTAAAAATTATTGAAGAAAAATTAAATAAAGAATATAAATTAAAATTAAATAAAAAGAAAACTAAAATTGTAAGAGAAAATGAGGGATTTAGTTTTCTAGGGTATACCTATAAAGTTATTAATAATAAAACAATTATTAAAATAAAAAAAGAGGCTTTAGAAAAAATAAAAAAGAGAGTTAAAGATTTAAATTATAAATATCAAAATGAAAGAATAGGAATAGATACAGTGTTTAGTTCTTTAATGACTTATTGGAATAATAGAAAATATGGTAATCAAATGAAAGTAAGAAGAATAATTAATAAATATTGGTTTTTAAAAAGGAATATATGAGTATAAAGAATAGATATATATTTTTAAAAAGAAGTTATCCTCAAACAATAATATTATTTAAAAATAATGGGCATATTAAAAGTTATAATAGGGATAAAATGGTATTAAAAAGTATAAAGTTTAAAAAAATAAGGGATTTACAAAATAAAAGAATTAATTATTTAGTAATTAATAATTTAAATATTATTAAATATCAAAAATTTAACAATAATAATTATAATTTGTATTATTTAAAAGTTGAGATTAATAATCTATTAAAGAGTATTCAAGATAGAATACTTTAATTTTTTTATTTGACCTCTTAATTAAATAAAAGTATAATTATAAATGGAAGAGGTAGTTATGAAGAAAAGAGTTATTTTAAGTATATTAGTAGTGTTATCATTATTTATGATAAGTGGTTGTGATAAAGAAGAAAAAGAGGTTCCAAAGACAGATGCTTTAACATTTAAAGAAGAATATGAAAGTATTAATGGAAAAGAAAATTCAAGTGGTAAAATTTATCGAACATTAAATATTAAAGAAGATAATCCTTTTATATATAAGAGTGCTAAAGATATAGTTGATGCTATTAACAATAAAGAAAGTTTTATAGTTTATTTTGGC
Source organism: uncultured Bacilli bacterium (assembly GCA_947629115.1). Next base: position 1,142 of record CANRCL010000077.1, read on the forward strand.
TTTAAAACTTGTCCTTGGTGTCGTAGTGTTATTGAAACATTAATAGATGTTGCTAGTGAACTTGGAATTGAACAAATATATTATGTTGATGTTTTAGATATTAGAGATACTTTAGAAGTAAATAGTAAAGATAAAGTCATTACTAGTAAAGAGGGAAGTCCAGATTATATGGAACTTATTAAATTACTAGATAATGTTTTAGAAGATTATACTTTATCTAATAGTAAAGGTAAAGCAGTTGATACTAAAGAAAAAAGAATTTATGCTCCAAATATTGTTGTAGTTAATGATGGAGTAGGAGTTAAATTAACAACAGCCATAAGTGATAAACTAACTGATAGTTATATGAAATTAACTGATGAAATATTAGAAGATTGTCATAATATGTTAGAAAGTACATTAAAAGAATCTAAATTAGTTGAGAAAAAATAATAATGATGTAGCAATACATCATTTTGTTTGATATAATTAAGATGGTGATAGTAGATGAAATTTGATTATAATTTTGAACAAGATTATTTTAAAAAATATAATGAAGCCAATGGGGCAGCCTATATGGTTAAAAGATTAACTAAAAATCCTAAATTAAAAGTTAATAAATATTTATCTTATATTTTAGCCAATTGTTTATGGATATTTATGGCAGGATTACTTATTAATATGTTAGCGACTTTTACAACTTTTACTTTTCTTTCAGAAATTGGCGAATTTTTTATGTATTTAGCCATTATTTTATATTTAGTTTTATTAATTTGGTTATTTGCTTGTTCTAAATTAGAAATTAATAGTAAAAAAGGGAGTATTGTTATAAATGAAGAGGGAATAACTGATGAGAATGCTAATGGTAATAAAATGATGTTTAGTTATAATAATTTAAAAATGGTTATTGTTACCAAGAATTTAATTGTTTTTTCTTTAAATAATCCAATTATGTTATTTATTCCGAATAATAATAAAGGGGAAGTAATAGCCACTTTAAAAAAATATAGTGATGTTCAAATAATAGATAATAATTAAGATATCTTTTATTTGCAAAGTAATATTATTTATAGTAAAATTTAATAAGGTGGTAAATTAAAATGGAGAAGAGAAATAAATTAGTCCTTACTGGCATTATAATAGTGACTTTAATAGTTTTAGGGGTTTGTATTTATTCTTTAATTACTGATAAATTAGAAATAAGTGATGCAAGTAAATTTCGGACAGAATATATGGAATTAAATGATAAAGTAAATGAAAGTTTAGATGTTTTATATCCAACTGTATCCATTAGTGAAAATAATACAGTTAAATATACAACTCCTAAAGATTTAGTAAAGTTATTAGAAAGTGGCACAGGAGTAATTTATATTGGTTTTCCTACTTGTCCTTGGTGTCGAACATTGGTCCCAATTTTAACTAGTTTGGCTGAAGAGAAAAATGAAATTATATATTATGCTGATATAAGTGATATTAAATCAATATTTAAAGTATCTAAAGGAAAAGTTAAACAAACTAAAAGTGGTAGTAAAGAATATTATCGTATGCTCGAATTATTAGATGAATTTTTAGAAGATTATTCTATTACAGATGATGAAAATAATTCATATTTAACGGGTGAAAAAAGAATATATAATCCAACTTTAATTGCAGTAAATAATGGTAAAATAACTAGTGTTCATGTTGGAACTGTATCTTCTCAAACATCTGGCTATGATAAATTAAATGATGAACAAGTTAAAGAATTAACTAAAACAATTAGAGATTTAATTAATAGTAAAAATACGGAAAGTTGTGTTCAAGATATATGTTAATTAATAAAAATATGATAAAATAAAAGATATAATAAAAGGGTGATAAATAATGGCGAAAAAAACGCAAAAAGTTATTTTAGAAAATGTTGAATTACAACCACAAGTAATTGGGCTTACCTATAAGAAAAAAAGTAATATTGGAAGAGTAGTATTTATTTTTATTGCGTTAGGTTTAGCCATTTATTATATCAATGATATTAGTATTTTTATTAATAACTTATTAGGAAGAAAAACAGCCGATACCATTCAAAATGCTGGTTCGGATTCTGAAGAACCTGATAAAATAGGAACGGAAAATCCTAGTGGTAATGAAACAGAAGATGTAAAATATTATGATTATAGTAATGCTTTAGCCATTACAGAGGGTAATCTTACTTTAAATAATTTTAATATTGTTAATAATGTTTTAACTTTTAATATTGTTAATACTTCTAGTAATAGTGTTAATATGGCTGGTAATAAATATTTTATTGAATTATTTGATGAAAATAAGACTTTATTAAATCGGTTTAAAACTGATATTGGAACAATTAGTGCTAATGCCAATATATCTTTCAGTTTTAATTTAACTAATCCGAATATTCGTTATGTTGCTTTTTCACAAAAAACTATTCAAGATTATCCACCTTTAGAATTACAAAAAGATAGTACTGGTAATGCCACATTAACTTGTAAAAAAGAAAATGAAACAATTATTTATACATTTTTAAATGATGAATTAAAGAAAATTTCACATACCATAAGTGATAACAATATTACGGATGTGGAATATGAAAATAGATTAAATTCTTATCAAAATAAAGTAAATAATTATAATAGTCTTAATGGTATTAGTGCTTTATTAAATAATAATGTATCTGGTTATACCGTAGTGTTTAATATTGATTTAACAACTGCTAATGTAAATAATTTAGATGAAAAATATTATTATAGTCATTTAACTAAAGCCAATATTGTTAATTTTGAAATGGAAACTTACGGATTTACTTGCAATTAAGAGGTATCTATGAATTTACAAATACAAGATTTTGAAGGACCTTTTGATTTGCTCTTACATTTAGTGAGAGTATCAAAAATGGATATCTATACAATTAATATAAGTGAAATAATAGACCAATATTTAAAATTTATTGAAACAATAGATAAGTATGATATTGATAAAAGTAGTGAATATTTAGTTTTATCTTCAGAACTTATTCATTTAAAAAGTAAAATGTTAATAAATAAAGTTGATGAAGAAGAGGAAGAAGAAACTGAATATAATATTAAGAGTGAAGAAGATTTAAGAAATAAATTAATTGAATATGAACGTTATAAAAATATGACAGATACTTTTAGAGAGTTAGAGGCTAATAGACAAGATTATTATACAAAAATTCCTGAAAATTTAAGTGAATTTATGGAAGATAATAAAGTAATCAATAGTAATGTGACAATTGATGATTTATTAAAGGCTTTTTTAGAAATGCAAAAAAGAATTAATTTTCAAAAGCCGATAACTACTAAAGTAGCCAAAAAAGAATATAGTGTCAAAGATAGAATTAAAGAAATTAGAAATGTTTTAAAAGAAAAGAAAAAAGTAGTTTTTGATGAATTATTTGATGTTGTCACTAAAGAAAATATTGTAGTCACTTTATTATCATTACTGGATATGAGTAAAAATAAAGAAATTATGATGAATCAAGATAAAATGTTTAGTACAATTGTAATAGAAAGTGTTGGATTATGAAAAATTTAGTTGGAGTTTTGGAAGGATTATTATTTGTTGTTGGTGATGAGGGCGTTTCTTTAAAAGATATTTGTGAAACTTTAGAAATAGATGAAGCCAAGGCTAGAGAGTTGTTAACAACTTTGAAAAATGAATATGCTAAAGAAGAGAGAGGCATTAAAATAAGTTTTATTGGGGAAACTTTTAAACTTACTACTAAAAAAGAACATAAAGAATATTATCAAAAGTTGTTTACCGAAAAGGAAAATGAACTATCTCAAGCCCAATTAGAAGTTTTAGCAATTATTGCCTATAATGAACCTTTGACCAGAGCAGAAATTGATGAAATAAGAGGAATAAGTAGTGTATATGTAATTAAAAAACTTTTAAGTTTAGATTTAATTAAAGTATCCGGTAAAAGTGATTTACCAGGTAAACCAAATTTATATCGAACCACTAGAGAATTTTTAGATTTCTTTGGTCTTGCTTCTTTAAATGATTTACCTGATATTACTATTAAAAAGGAAGAAGATGAACAAGATTTGTTTCAGAAAAAAGATAAAATAGAAGAACTTGTATAGTCATAAAATAATAAGTATGCTATAATAAGTTTACTTGCCACTGTGTCGGAATTGGTAGACGAGATAGACTCAAAATCTATTATCCGTAAGGGTGTGTGGGTTCGAGTCCCACCAGTGGCACCATTGGGAAATCTGTTCGAACTATTCGAACTTTTGATATAGGAATCAATCGAAAGATTGGTTTTTTCTTTTG
>CANRCL010000078.1 GCA_947629115.1 uncultured Bacilli bacterium
GAAAAGAAATATTGTATGCGATAATAGCATCACTAATAATAACAGCAATGACAACAATGGTAACTCAAACATTTATCGTATTAATATTTGTGCCATTCTTAATAAGCGTAGCATTAAAATTAGGAATGGATAAGTTGAGTGCCTTTAGTATAACATTTGGAAGTATGTTAATAGGATTACTTGGAGTGTTATATGGAGGAGAAGGGTTATATTGGTTTAATTATTATACACAAGTAGAAAGTGGAACCGGATTAATATATCGTTTAATAGTGTTAATAATAGGATATGTGTTATTTAATTTTATCAATATAATGCATATAAGAAAAACCAAAAGAGAAAAAATAAATGAAGAAGAAGCAGATATGTATCTAGTAGAAAAAGAAGACAAAGGAGTATTACAATTAGTATTAGTAATAATAATGATGGTAATAACATTTGGAATCGTAATTCTAGGATATGTCAATTGGAATGAATTATTTGGAACAACCGTATTTAATGAATTTCACACTTGGTTAACAGGATTAAGTATTAATGAATTTCCAATAGCAAAAGCCATATTAGGAACCCAAACCAATAGTTTTGGAATGTGGAGTTTCCTAGTTGGAAGTAATGGAAGCACCTCAACAACAATTGGAATGGGAACAACAATATTAATTGTTTTAAGTTTAATTCTCTTAATAATGAATAGAGTAAGTTTAAAAGAAAGTTTAGAAGATGCTGGAGAAGGAATCAAAAAAATAAGTAAATGTGTTGGAATATATTTATTAGTATATAGTTTAATGATGGTTGGTTATACAACCCAATTTATGCCAAGTATAATAAATCTAATATTTAGTGGAATAAAGAGTTTTAATCCATATTTAATAAGTTTAGTAGCAGGAGTAAGTCATATATTTAATACCGATTTAGGATTAACTGGCTTTATGATAACAGGAATATTTACAAGTATGTATCCAGCAAATATTGAAATAATCCATACGATATTTACCACATTATATGGCTATATTGGAATAGTAGCCCCAACAAGTGGAATACTATTAATCGGTTTAAGTTATTTAGGAATTGAATATAAGAGTTGGATAAAATACATTTGGTTATTTGCAATCGGAATGTTAGTAATCTTAATGGCTTTATTTACTATCTTAACTTATTTATAAAATTGAGATTATTATTGAAAAAATATTTTCGATAATAATCTTTTAATATGGAAAAAAATATGCTATAATTTCATATAGAATATAGGAGAGTATGTATGGATAATTTTGATTTAGAAAATGAAATCGTTGAAATAACCGATGAAAAAGAAAAGAACCAAGAAGAAATTGAAATGCTTGAAGATGATAAAAAAGAAGAAAAAGAAGATAAACCAACTAGAAGTCAAAGAAATAAGAAGAAATCTTTAAAAGAAAAATGGGAAGATTTAGATAAAAATAAAAAAATAATAATTATTGTATCTGGAGTGGTTATTCTTTTAGTAATAATTGGTTTAATATTGTATTTTACAATTTTTAGAAAAGAAGAAGAAAAACCAAAAGAACCAGTGGAAAATGTTGTTTTAGAAAAAGACAATTATCGTTATGAAAATGGTAAATTGGTATTTTTAGATAAAAGTGACCGAGAAATTGGAACTTATGAATGTGAAAATAAAGAAAGTGATAAATGCCAAGTAGCAAAATTAGATTATAAAAATGATGAATTTGACAGAGTTTTAACTGTTAATGAAAGTGGCGAAGAAATCGAAAGAAATAGTCAAATATATCACGATAATTTTGTCTTTGTTAAAGATGGTGAAAAAACTTTCCTATACGATATAGATAATAATAAGAAAGAGTTAAATTTAACTAGTGTTAAAACCTATAATACAGAAGATAATATGGTAGTTATTGAAGATGAAGACCATAAATATGGAGTAATTTTAATTAATGCTAATGGTATTGAATACTTAATTAGACCATCTTATGATTATTTAGGTATTGTTAATCCAGAACTTGCTTATTTAGTTGCTCAAGATAAAGATGAATATTATATTTTAAGCAGTAATGGTAAAAAATTAAGTGATAATTTAAAATTTGATGTTAAAAGTGTTAATGCTAATAACATAGTTGGAGTAAAAAATAATCGTTATAATTTATATGATTATGATGGTAATGAATTATTAAGTGATTATGATTATATTAGTTTACATTCTAATGTTATTGCTTTAGTTAAAGGAAGTCGTTTAAACTTTGTATCAGATAAATTAGTTAAATTAACAGATGATAATGGTATTAGATTAAATAACAGTGATTATGTTAAGAAATATGTATATGATAAAGATAATCGTTTAGTGGATACTAAAGTGGCTTATGAAGTAAGTGTTAATAAAAATGAAATTAGTTTAACTATTGGAGAAGATACTAAAAACATTAATATGCTTGAAGGAAAAGTAAGTAATAATTTAGATTATATTAGTTATTTTGATGGTAAACTATACTTCTATAGTGATAAAGAAAAAGATGAATTAATAGGTAGTTATACTTGTACTAATAAAAATGATATTAAAAATGAAAATAGTACTTTAGATAATTGTTACCTTTATACTGTTGAAGGTAATGTTAGTGGTATTTATAATAATGAATTTATCTTTATTAATGATAATAACAATGAAAGTGAAAAATTATATTATTTATATGATTTAAAAACTAATAAAACAAGAGGAACTTATAGTAGTTTAGAATTTACTAATAAAAATGAATTAGGTGAATTTGTTGACCAAATATATACTAGTTCATCATTTGTTATTGCTAAATCTGCTACTGGTAATAATAAAGGAAATTATGGCGTATTAGAAATAAGTAGTGGTAAAGTATCAGGTAAAGTAGCATTCAGTTATATAAATTTAACTAATGAAAATAATTATTATTTATTAGAAAATAAAGATAAAACTTATAGTGCTTGGGATGATAAATTTAATAAAATTAGTAATGAATTTGCCTATATTAAGTTATATGAAGATTTCTATGTTGGAATAAATAGTGATAAATTAAATGTTTATAAATATGATAATACAAAAGGTTTATTAGATGAAGAAGTTGCTGTTTCTAATAATGAATTTGAAATTAAAAAATTAGATACTGGTAATTATGAATTAACTGTGGGAACTCTTAAATATGAATATGATAAAAATTGGCAAATAGTTGAAGACGAACCAGAAGTTCCTCCAACTCCAGAAAATCCAACAGAACCTGAAGATGATAAAAATAAAACAGATGAAAATGTAACAGAAGGGAATGGAACAGAAGAGGATAAACCAGTAGATGGTGGTACTGGAGAGGGAAATACAAATGAAGAATAAAAAAGCAACATTTATTACAATTGTTGTTTTGCTTGTAATATTCTTACCCTTAACAGTAGCGGGTTATTTTCTCAAAAATCCTTTTAGTGGCAAAGATAAAAATCCTAATCATGATTTATTTTATGAAGGTTATTTATGGTTTTATAACAATGATGAATTAATTGGCAAGTATGAATGCCAAACTGAAATATGTGAATTAACCAAAAGTACAATTGATGATGATACATATGGAATAAATTATTATAAAGATGGTGCTTTACCTAATATTCCAATGATAGAATATCGATATGCTTTTATAACTGATGGAGCAGTAATTAATTTATTTGATATTGAACAAGAAAAAGTAATTACTACTTATAAAGCGGTTAAAGATTATCATACTCCTTTAGAATATAATAATTTTATTGTTCAAAATAATGATGGTATATGGGGTGTTTTATCAATTGGCAAAACAATTAGTAATTCCATTCCTTTTGAATATGATTTTATTGGTTTAACAACTAAAGAAGATGTTTCAAATAATTTAGAAGCCAGTAGATTTATTGTTTATAAAGATAATAATTGGTATATGATTGATAATACTAATTCAGCAATTAGTGGTTATGTAAGTGCTCCGATTATTGATTATACAGCCGAGTATATGGTTTCTAAAGAAACAGATCGATATCGTTTTTATGGTTATAATGATTCTGAATATTTAGTTAATTACGAAATTAAAGATTATATTAAAGGTGATGGCTATTTAGGAATTATTACTGGTAATACTTTATATATCTATACTAGTATAATTAATAATAGTATTAAAGATATAGATATTACAGGAATAACTGATAAAATTACTTTTGAACAAGTTGATAATAAATTAAATATTAAGGCTGGAGAACAAGTGTTAGATACTATTGAAATGTAAGAAAAAATTTGTTAGAATATAAACGATTTATACGAAGAAACAAGAGGTATATATTCTTCTTTTTGAAAGAGAATTAGTGGTTGGTGTAAACTAATAAAAAGAAAATATATTGGTTGCTTGATGAGTATAAAAGCAGCAATGCGTTAAAATTGAAAGAAAAAATAAAGGTGGTACCGCGGGAATTACTCGCCCTTTGGTAACTATCTTTTTTTATGGGGAGAACAATAATGGAAGAAGCAATTAAAAGTTTTAAAAAATATTTAACTAATTTTGATGTTAATGATATTAATATTAAATTAAAAATTGACCATACCTTTAGAGTAGTGGCCTTAGCCAAAGAATTATCTCAAAAACTAAATTTAAATGCTGAAGATACAAATTTATTTTTAATCATTGCTCTTTTACATGATATTGGTCGTTTTCAACAAATTAAAGATTATCATAGTTTTAGTGATACTACTTTTGACCATGCTGATTATGGAGTTAAATATTTATTTGATGAAGGACATATTAAAGATTTTATTAAAGAAAGAGAAAATGATGAAATAATAAAAGAAGCGATAAAAGAGCATAATAAATATACTTTAGATATTCCAAAATTTGATGAAAGAACGCAAATGTTTGTTAATTTAATAAGAGATGTTGATAAAATAGATATTTTTTATTCGGCTTATTTACATTTTGATTTAGTTTTAGATGAAGAAGAAATTACTTTAAGTTGTTTAAAAGATTTGCTTGATAAAAGAACAGTTAAACGAGTGAGCAATATGAAAAGAGCCGATAATTTTATTACTTATTGTGGTTTCCTTTATGATTTTAATTATCAAGAAAGTTTAGATATTTTAAAAGAAAAAGGTTATGTTGATTTATTTTTAAGCAAAGTTAAAGTATCTCCTAATAGTAGTGGATTATTTATAATTATTAAAGATGCTTTATATGAGGCAATAGATAAAGATAGAAAGAAGGATTATTATGTTAGAAAAAAAATATAATCATTTAGAAGTTGAAAAAAATCGTTATGAAAATTGGGAAAATCATCATTATTTTGAATGTGGTGATACATCTAAAAAACCATATTCAATTGTTATTCCTCCTCCTAATGTAACTGGTAAATTACATTTAGGTCATGCTTGGGATACAGCATTACAAGATATTATAATT
>CANRCL010000079.1 GCA_947629115.1 uncultured Bacilli bacterium
ATAACATAATGAAATTTATATATTGAAATTATTAATTTTAAACGTTATAATTAATTTATCAAATGTGATGAATCAGGCTGTAAGGTGCAAAACCCCTTTTGCAAACGCACCAGAAGTGTATTATCTGAACTTAATAAAGTTTAGTTTAATAGTATTCCTATCTCAATATAACGAGGTAGGATTTTTAATTTACTTCTAACCAAATGTTTAAAATATAGTATAAATAACTTACTATTAGCATATAATAAAATAAATAATTGGCGTACGTAAAAAAGTACGTTATAATTAATTCAAGGTGAGAAATTATGAGTACAATAAATATAACTAATGCGAGAGCAAATTTATTTCAATTAGTTTTAGATGTAAATGTTGGATTTAACCCAATTACAATTGTTAATAATAAAGGAAAAAATGCTGTTTTAATATCAGAAGACGAGTGGAAAAACATTGAGGAAACTTTATTTTTATCAAGTATACCAGGCTATGTTGAAAATATAAATAATATAAAAAATAACGAAAACTGGAATAATGCTAGGGAATATAAAAAAGATGAAGAATGGTAATTCTTATATAATTAAATTTTCTAAACAAGCCGAAGAAGATAAAATAAAACTTAAAAGTGCAAATTTAGATAAAAATTGTAAAAACATATTAAATTTAATGTTTGAAAATTCATTTGGTTATCCACCTGCCTACGAAAAATTAACTGGTGAATTATCTGATTTATATTCTAGAAGAATTAATAGGCAACACAGAATTGTATACGAGGTTGATGAAAATAAAAAAGAAATTCACATTTTAAGAATGTGGACACATTATGAAAAATTATGATAAAGTGATAAATATCTATGTCACTTGCAACAAATTACTAATAAACTTGAACCAAGTTTAGTACTTAGTTTGATGACAATTAAGTACTATTTTTTTCTTTACATTCCATTAGATAAGCATTATAATTACCTTGAAAGGTAGGACAAAAATGGAAAAAACTAAAAAAGAAATTGTTAAGATGTTATTAAATCAAAATTTAGAAGAAAAAGACGAAGAAGAAATAATTGATTTACTTGTCGATAGTCATATTACCGTTGATGTTGATAAAGAAAACGATGCTAAAATGACTTTTGGCGATAAAGTGGCTGATAAATTATCAGAAATTGCTGGAAGTTGGACTTTTATCATTATTTTTTGTTTATTTCTTCTATTTTGGATTATTTTAAATAGTGTTATATTAATTAACGGAGTAGACCCTTATCCTTTTATTCTCCTTAATTTATTATTATCTTGTCTTGCGGCTTTACAAGCCCCTATTATTATGATGAGTCAAAATCGTCAAGCAAAAAAAGATACAATAAGAAATAAAAATGATTATCGAACTGATTTAAAGAGTGAACTTATATTAGAGCAATTATATGAACATATTGAAGAAGTACTAAAAAATCAAAAAAAGATTTTAAAATATTTACAAGAAGATGAAAAAAATAAATAATGTAAGAAATTGTCAATATTAAATAAAATGCTATAAATTAAATAAGAAGTAGAGAAGTGATAAATATGAAAATGCCCGGAATATTGTTATTAAAAAATTTTAATATTTTAGAATTACAATACGATTTTATGGGCTATTTTATTTATACAGATAAAGATTTATCATATCATCATTTATTAATTCCTAATTGTCTTTTAAAAAATAGTTATTATTATTGGAATGGGGTAATTTTAAATTCCAAAACTAGTCATCCTTATTTACACGCTATTGAACAATTTGATAAAGATAGATTTTTAGCCATTACTTGTGAAATGTTAGATGAAAAAGTTAAAGGTTATTTAGATATGGAAAATATAGAATATATTGATGATATTCTAACTTCTTTTGAAAATGAGTATAGTAATAAAACTTGGCATAATGGACACCCAATAATTAAAGAAGAATATACTAAAAGAATTTTAAGCAAGAAAAAAAGCCATTAAGATGGCTAATAACCCATTACTCCTTCTAAAGATTCATCATTTTCAATAAATTCAGATACGGGAATAATTTCGTATTCTTTTTTATTTTGTCTAATAACAATTTCTTTAATACCAGCATTAATAATCATTCTTTTACACATAGAACAAGGTCTCGCATTAACGACATAAGTATTATCACTGGCATTTTTTCCTGCAAGATATAGAGTTGAATCAATTAAGTCTCGTCTAGATGCTGAAATAATAGCATTTGCTTCAGCATGAACACTTCTACAAAGTTCATATCTTTCTCCTCTTGGAATATTTAATTTTTCTCTAATACAATATTTTAAATCTTGACAGTTTTTTCTTCCTCTGGGAGCCCCATTATAACCTGTGGAAATAATTTCATCATTTTTAACAATAACTGCACCCCAATGTTTTCTTAAACAAGTACATCTTTCTGAGGCTACTTCCGCCATATCTAAATAATAATTTCTTTTATCTACTCGCATTTATCTCACCTAAAAAAATTATAATAAAAATTTTAATTTTTGTAAATGAAATCCAATTTTTAAGCCATACTATTAATGATGAAGTATGAAAAATAAAGTATTATATATAGTTATAACAATTTTAATCGTTTTAAATCTTTTAACTTTTAAGTTTTTTTATGAAGAAAAACCTCCCAAAGCCAATCTTTGTTTTTATGAATTAGATAGTAAATATGTTTTAGTAGAAAAAAATGAAATAAATAATAGTATTACAAGTTATTTATATAAAGATAGTGATAATAACTTTTTGGGTAAAATATATGAAAATAATACCCAAAAAGAACTTAATATAAATGATTTAATTAAAGAAGATAAGTTAGATTTATTTACTCAAAAAATTAATGACTTATTATTCTTAAAATATCCTAAATTTATTGCTACTATTTTAAGTAGTGAAGAGGTAAATAAATCTTATTTACTTCGTGATAATGAATTAGTTATATATTATAATGATTATGAAATAAATCCCGAAGTAAATGAATTATTATATTTAAAAGTTAATTATAATGAAATAAAAGATTATTTAAATTTTACTGTTATTTTAGATAGTAAATATGAAAATGAATCAGGATATAATTATACTAATGCTAAAAAAAGTATTGCTATAACTTTTGATGATAGTCCTAATAAAAATAAAACTAGTAAAATATTAGATTATTTAAGTGATAATCATTTTAGGGCTACTTTCTTTGTTGTAGGTGAAAGAGTAAATTATAATAAAGATTTATTTTTAGAATTAAAAAATTCGGGTAATGAAGTAGGAAGTCATACTTATAAGCATGATAATATGAGTAAAATGAGTGATACAGAAATAATTAGTGATTTTGAATTAATGAATGATTTATATGAGCAAGTCTTTAATAAAAAGTTAGAACTTATAAGACCTCCTTATGGAGCCATTAAAAAAAGTCAACTTAATTTAATTGATGCTTCCTTTATTTTATGGAGTCTAGATACTAATGACTGGCGTTATCGAAATAGTGATTATTTAATTAATTATGTTTTAGATAATGTTCAAGATGGAGATATTATTTTATTTCATGATTCTTATGATTCCACAGTTAAGGCTATTCAAGAATTATTACCTATTTTATATAGTAAAGGTTATCAAGTAATGAGTGTATCAGAATTATTAAATTTAAAAGGTATAAATTTAGAAAAAAATACTATTATTCATAGTGCTTATTAGAAAATGGCTAAATCGACATCACCAGCATTATCATCAAGTTCAGTATAAATAGATAAAGCACCCCCAATTAGAAAAACTAAAGTAGTTATTAATCTTTCTAAAGCCACTTTTTGTCTTCTAGCATCTCTATTTTGAGAAATTTGCATATCTTCAATAGCAATAATTACATAATATAAATAAATAATAAAAGCAATTATTAATAAAACAATATTAATATTACGACCTTTTTGTCTATCTTGTTTATTTTTAGTATAAATATATTTTTCTTCAAAACTATTGGCAATTAAAGCAAATAAGACAATAAAAAAATAGATATACCAAATAATATCTTCTTCTTTTAATAATCTTAAATCTCGTGCCCAATCTTTCATACTATAATTTTATGTTAAAAAAAAGAAATAATTTTTTACTAGTTATTTCTTTTTGCTTTGTTTAATTAAATAATCATTTAATTTATTAATTCTTATTTTAAAACTAGCAATAATAAAAGTAAAAGAAGCCAGTAATAAAATAATGCCCGTTACAATATCCCATTTAGTAGTATTAAAGATAAATAGATAAATACTAAATAATATACCCATAATCCCAATAATTAATAAACGATTTAAACGGGCTCTTAATTCATTACCATATTGCGTAGCATAAAAATTATTTTTAAGTTTATATTTTTCTTCTTTATTTAAAGAATAATATTTTAATTTATACATCAAAATCACCTAAATAAATTGTATCATTTACTTAAATTAGTTGCAATAAGTTAAAATATTAAGTTATAATTATTTTAAATAGAAGGAGTAATTAAAATGATTATTAATTTAGATGAATTAAATACTAAAGATTACATAGATATTAATTATAAAGTAGAAAAAGATGAATATATTGATAAAAGAATTTATGATTTAAAAGATGGTTTAGTTAAAGGTAAAGTTTATCAAAATAGTAATAGTGATATTATTTTAGATTGTATATTTACGGGTAGTATGATAATTGAAGACTCTATTACTTTAGATTTAGTTCCTTATCATTTTCAAATCAATATTGAAGAAAATTTAGATAATTTAGTGGAAAATTATGAAGATTGTTATGAAAATGCACAAAATACACTTGATTTAAAGACAATTTTATGGCAAAATATTGTATTGGAAGTTCCCATCAGTTATACTTTATGTAAAGATGCAAACATTAAAGGTAATGGTTGGGAGTTAAAAAGTGAAACTAGTGAGGTTCAAGGTACTAAACAAATAGACCCGAGACTTAAAAAGTTAGAAGATTTATTGAAAGGTGATGATTAGTTATGGCAGTTCCTTTTAGAAGAACGAGTAAAACCAAAAAGAATATGAGAAGAACACATTTAAAAAAGGAAGTTGGAGCAGTTGCAACTTGTCCAAAATGTGGAGCACCTTTAAGACCACATAGAGCATGTACTAAATGTGGCAACTATAAAGGTGAAAATGTCTTAAAAGTTGAAGAAGATAAATAAGGTGTAGTAAGATACATCTTTTTTGTTGTCAAATTTTGTCAAATAATAAAGAAATTAAAGAAAACCTCTTGATTTTCGGGGGGGGGTAATTATAATTAATCTTATAAAGGTAGAGAGTGTCAAGTAAACATAAAGTGATAAAAATAATATATCAATAGAAGAAAAAATATATTATACTTAATACGTATATATAATAAATATTGTTTACTTGAACA